>NZ_ABOX02000032.1 GCF_000172555.1 Pedosphaera parvula Ellin514 | reverse complement strand
ACTCACGACCCAATCAACCTGACCGTTTAGACAGAAGGAAATTATGTCAAACCAGAGAATAAAAACGAAATTGCCCCCACGGATCGTTCCCGCAATCGCCGGGTTTCAAAGGAGGACATTCACGAAGCAGGCGACAGCCTTGCTTGTACTTTTGGTCGCATTTGTCTATTCAACGTCATCACTCCTGGCCGGAGTCATGATGCAAGGTTTCTACTGGAATACACCCGGTGGATGGTACAACACAATGAGCGGGCAGGCGGCTTCACTCAAAAACATGACGGGCGGTTATGGCATTAATCGCATCTGGTTTCCGGTGCCGCAAAAATCGGCGAGTGGCGGTTACTCGATGGGTTATGATCCGTTTGATTATTACGACCTGGGTTCCTACAGCCAAAATGGCGGACCGGGGACGCACTTCGGCACGCAGGCGGAGTTGAAATCAGCGATCTCGGCTTACAAAGCACAAGGAGTTTCGTGCATTGCGGACATTGTATTGAATCATCGGAGTGGCGGGCGAGGTGAAGCCAATCCAGTAGCCGGTGGGACTACCTATACGGATTTTAGCGGGGTGGCGAGCGGGATGTGCAAATGGCACTGGGATTCGTTCCATCCAAATAATTATGAGACCAGCGATGAGGGAACTTTTGGCGGGTATCCGGATATTTGCTACACCGCAGGCAGCGCCTACAATGATATGAAAGCGTGGTTGAACTGGTTGAAGAGCACGAGCAATGCGGGTTTTGATGGCTGGCGTTATGATTACACCAAGGGTTATCACTCGTGGGTGGTGCATGACATGAATGCCTCTTCGAGTCCTTCGTTTAGTGTGGGTGAGTATTGGGATTCGAACACCGGGCTTCTGGATACGTGGACCAGCGCGGCGAATTCATCGGCATTTGATTTCGCGGCCTATTACACCCTGCAGAGCATCTGCAATAACACGGGTGGCGGCGGATATTTGCCGGACCTGCTGGACCCAAGCAAATGTTATGCGGCCAAGAATCCCGGACGGGCTGTGACGTTCGTGGCGAATCATGACACGGATCAGATTACGACGGATAAGATGTTGGGTTATGCTTTTATCATCACTTACCAGGGATATCCGTGCATCTTCTGGCAGGATTATTTTAATTACGGTCTGGCAACCGGCGGTGGAAGCGGGGCAGGCTGGGGAAATGGCATCAAGCAACTGGTTTGGTGTCGCGAGAAGCTGGCCAATGGCGGACCGAACATCCAGATCATGAAGAGCAATGATGGTGATTGCCTGATTTATGGCAGCTACGGAGTTTCCGCTTCTTCGCCCGGTTACATCGTGGTGATCAATGATAATTCCAGCGCGTGGAAAGGTTATACGGTCAATACAGGGAACGCTTATTTGAAGAGCAAGACATTGAAGGCCTATGCGTGGTCCTCGACGGTGAGCGGACAGAATTATGCGCCGAACAATCAGAACTGCGATGGAAGCGGCAATGTGCAAGTTTGGGCTGCTCCGAGAGGTTATGCGGTTTATTCGGTGAACGGATTGTAAGGGAAACGAATTCGTTTTAACGCGAGAAGGCATGTCTTTTATTGGGCATGCCTTTTTTGTTGGGCAGGAGGTCCAGGTGTGGGAGGGTAATGACAACCCGATGGAAGCTGAACAAAATGTGTGGCGTGTGTCGCAGGAGGTGCTGAAGTATAACCGTGAAGGCGGGAATGTGTATGTCAGTGGGCAGTTGAGGGTGACGGCGGAGGTGAGCAATCTGGCACTGAACAAAAGCGTGGGGATGCGCTACACCTGTGATGATTGGCGCTCATATCGGGAGGTTGAAGGGGTGTGGTCGCATCATGAGTTCGGCACAGATCGAGATCGGTTTGTGATTCATTCTGAATCGATGATTCCGCCGGGAATACGGGTGGAATACGCGATTTATTATGCGGTTAATGGTTTGGTGCATTGGGATAATAATGCTTCGGCGAATTATTGGGCGCAGTTTTGAGGGAAGCTCGAGGTCATTTGCCTCGTACGAATGACAAACCGGTTGCGGCGAGGCGTGGAATGTGCGTTATTGGGGGCACAAAAGGAGGGTAAATCTTATGTCGGCATATGCAAAACCGGTCGCATGGTTTTTGGCAAAGTGGCTTGGTTGCATGCTGTTGGTTGTGGTGGCTGCTCCTCAGGGATTTTCACAGGAGGCAGGAGGTGAATATGTCGCGCCGGCGTACGCTGTTCCCACAGACAAAGCTCCTGGGATGCGGGTTCAATCGTTGAGCGAAGAAAATGGGAAGGCGGAATACGCAGTCATTTTTGGGAAAGGTGATGAGGTCTTGTCCGGGTTGCAGGAGTTTGCAGAGAGTCATCACGTTACGAGCGCGCATTTCACTGCGATTGGGGCGCTGAGTGAAGCGACGCTGGCGTGGTTTGACCCGCAGCGCAAGATGTACCGGAAGGTACCGATCAATGGCCAGGTGGAGGTGCTCTCGATGGTCGGCGACATCGCGCTCTATAAAGGAAAGCCTGCGATCCATACGCACATGGTCGTGGGGTTTTCCGATGGAACAACGCGCGGTGGACATGTTCTCAATGCGCAGGTATTCCCCACGCTGGAGGTAATGGTGACAGTGGACCCGAAGGCGATGCATAAACGGCTTGATCCGGAAACGGATCTGACATTGATCGATCCGACTCTACAGTAGCAGGACCCTGACCAATCGATAACAGCAACGTTGCACTCTCAAAAGGAAACTTATGAAAGACTCGATGCGAATTCAGTTGTTGATGATGCCTGCGCTCGCGGTGGTTTCTGCGGCATTATTGATTGTCAGTCCACGCGCAAACGCGCAGCAACCGCCTCCGCAGCAACCCAAGCCCGCAGACCAGCGCCCCTCTTCATACATCTTTCCGGTGACCGTGGAGCCTTTCGATGTGGTGCGAGCGCGGGATAAGGAGGCGAAGCCGCGCGTGATGGCCGAGCACCAGAAGCTGCTCGACGAGCGTTACGACCTGCGACGTCACGTTGATGAGAACGTGCACATGACGCGCGGCAAGCCGATCCCAGTGGGGCCGACAGCGAAGATTAAGAATGGGCTGACGTTTGAGCAAGTCAGCAAGATGTCGCCGGATGAGATCCGGGAGAAAGGGGTATTCCCTTATCTGCCGCTGCCGCACATCGAACATATGGTGGGCGGCATGGTCTTCCCGCAAACCCAAATCAAAGCGCAGCCCCGGCTGGAACGTTTCGACATGGACTTTGACCTGCCGGACTGGTTCCTGCCGGAGTTTCCCCCGGCGATGTTTCTGACGACACGGAAGGACCTCGGCGATGTTTCCCGAGGGCAACTGATCACGCTCACGAATTTCTTCGAGCTCTTCAATGGCATTCTCAATCCCAAGCAGCTTGAAGGCCTGCGCCTGTTGCTCACCCAGTTTCCCCAGCAGCAGTTCAATGCCACCGATGATCGCAAGACGGAAAGGGCCGACGGGATGATAGGGGTCGCCTGCTTTGATTGCCATGTCAACGGCCATACCTCGGGAGCCACGCATCAGGTGGGTGACATCCGGCCGCAGGCGAATCGCCGTCGCATCGACACGACGAGTCTGCGGGGCGTCAATATCCAGCGACTGTTCGGGTCGCAAAGAGCGCTGAAGTCGGTCGAGGACTTCACGGAATTTGAGCAACGTGCAGCGTATTTTGATGGCGATCCGGTTATTGCCACGAAGAAGGGTGTGAACATCCTGGAGCGCGGATCACAAGTTCATTTCATGGCGGAAATGCAGGAGATATTGGATTTTCCGCCAGCGCCAAAACTCGATATACTTGGACGGCTGGATCACTCCAAAGCAACTGAAAGTGAAGTGCGCGGCGAGGCACTCTTTTTTGGCAAAGCGAACTGTGCTGCGTGCCACCCGGCACCTTTTTATACGGACAATCTGATGCATGACCTTGCGGTGGAAAGATTTTTCAAACCGCATATGGAAGGCGGCATGATGATGACGGCGCAGGGCCCGATTAAGACGTTTCCACTGCGTGGGATCAAGGAGTCGCCGCCGTATCTTCATGATGGGCGGTTGTTGACGCTGGAGGATACGGTTGAGTTTTTCAATTTGATTCAACAACTGGGTTTGACGCAGGCGGAGAAAGGGGATTTGGTGGCGTTCTTGCGCGTTTTGTAAGGTGGGGGCAAAGGAGAAAGTTAAGTTGTGAAATGGGCGCCAAGGCTGGCGCGGGGGATTGGATCGCGGGTCGCGTGCGTGGGTGTAAGCGATGTATATGGATGTGGTCTGGTGGAAATTTATCTGCTCAGGCCTCGTACGGAAATAAGCTGACCCGATCTGCTGGTCCTCCGGGTGCCAGTCGGCGTTGCTCTCAGTCGCAGATCGCCTGGGATATGCTCTTTCGTCGCGCCTTGACTGGCCCCCGGATGTCGGCGCAGCTCGTATCAGCTTATTTCCGTACGAGGCCTTAGTTTCCGATTCCCAGCCCCCGAGATCTTGACTTGTTGGGGGTTCGGAGTTAATTCCCGTTCCCAATGAATTGGCTTTGGTTGGTCACCATTCTTCTGTTGGCGTGTGGTTGTTGTACGGAGCGCCGTTCCGGAACAGAGCAGACCACGCAGTTGACTGAATCATTGGGGCGCATTGCCGTGGCTTCGGATGGTCGGAGTTTTGTGGACGCTGAATCGGGGCGTCCGTTTCATCCCTGGGGGATGAATTATGGTAATGCCGGGCAATTGATGGAGGATTTCTGGGATAAGGATTGGGAGCCCATTGAGAAGGATTTTCACGATTTGAAGGCCATGGGGGCGAATGTTGTCCGGGTGCATTTGCAGTTCGGCAAGTTCATGCGGGCACCGGATGAACCCAACAAGGAAGAGTTCAAGCAACTTGTTCGGATGTTGCAGTTGGCTGAGCAAACGGGTCTTTATCTGGATATAACGGGACTGGCATGTTACCGGCCTGCCGATGTGCCAGCGTGGTATGATGCGTTGGACGAGTCAGCGCGCTGGACCGCCCAAGCACGGTTTTGGGAGGCGGTGGCGGAGGTGTGCGCCTCGCATCGGGCAGTGTTCTGCTATGACCTGATCAACGAGCCATTCTCGCCCGGAGCACGCCGCGAGCCGGGGAAGTGGTACCCGGGCATCCTGTTGGGCGGTTACGATTTTCTGCAATTCATCGCGCTGGATCCGGCGGGGCGCAAGCGCGAGGAGATTCCAGTGGAGTGGATTCGGCGCATGACAACAGCGATACGCAAGCATGATCAATCGGCCTTGATTACGGTAGGTTTGTTGCCGTGGTCGCGGGAATGGCATCATCTTTCCGGATTCGTGCCAGAGAAGGTGGCGCCCGAACTGGACTTTGTGAGTGTGCATTTGTATCCGGACTCGAAAAAGAGTGGTGAAGCATTGGAATCGTTGCGTCTATTCGCGGTGGGCAAGCCGGTGGTGATTGAAGAGACATTCCCGTTGAGCTGCGGCGCGGAAGAGTTAAAGACATTTCTGCGTGCGTCGAAGGTGTTTGCATGCGGCTGGATGGGGCATTACGACGGCAAGACGCTCGAAGAATTGAATGCGTCGGAGCGGGCGGGCCGGATCACTCCCACTCAAACTATTTATCGACAGTGGTTGGAGCTGTTTATCTCGCTCAAGCCGGAGTTTGTGCCGATGAGGGATAATTCGGGAAAATAGGACGGATGGGATCGTGGGCTGCGGGCGCGGGTGGTGTTTTTGGCTGGCCTGGCTAGGGCAATAGGTGATTATGTTCACAGCAGGATGTGAGCAACCATTAGCAAAAAAAAGATCGAGGCAAATTTATGATTGATATAGCGACGATTCGAGGGCGTAGGAAATTTCTGTTTTTGATGTGGCTTGCCGTGATGATGCTGATGGGGATGGTGTTTCAAGGTCAGTGCCGGGCGGAAGGGGCGAAGTTGTCGGAGGAGGATAGGAAGGCCTTGGAGCAGGTGGGGAATTTTCATGAGGTTCGAGCGGTGACGAATTTGCCGCCGGCGATCGTCGCACTTTGTGTCGGGGAAGGGGGGAGCCTGGCGGAGCGCGGGGGAAAATGGAATGCGACGGACTTGGTGACGGATGAGAGTGCGCCGATGCATCGGCTGATTTGGGCGATGAAAGGTGGAAATTATTATGTAGTGCATTTTGAAGCGGGTGGGCGGGGGCACAATTTTCACGTGCTGGTGGCGGTGATGGACAAGGAGGATGCGAAGCCGAGATTGGCGATGGACCAGGTGGGGTTTCGTAAGGTTAAAAATTATAAAGCGTTTGTGGAGTCGTTGGGGCAGAATGAATTGAAAGAGCCGCCAAAGTCCAAGTGAAGGGGCAGCGTGGAGTTTTGTTTGGTTATGCTTAGATTTTTATTTAGCAGATTCAAATCCGCAACCTGTGAATGGTTGCCTGATGCCAGTAAGGGAATGACCGTTTACGTGGGAATGCCGCTCAAATCTCCCCGGATTTGGATGAAGGCTGCAAGCTATAACCGTCATACCCTCTACCTGGAGGATAACACACCTGTGAGCGCGAAGGAGGTTCATTCATATCTGGTGGTTTATCCGAACAAGGAGGTGCTTAACGGTGTGAATCTTTTTGCACCTCTGCCCGCAGGAATCACTTTCCTTGAACCTGCCGCTGGTTCAAAGGAGTCGCTCATGCTTGATTCGGCAGAAATGAAGTTTGGGCGGATCGTTATTCAAGTGCAGCACAAAAATTTTCGAAGGGATGCCGAGGGCAAAATGATTTATTCAACCAAAATCAAAAACATTTCCCAGGGTCGTATTCGAATCACTTGTTTTGCAGGATTTCGTCCAGCAGGGAACAAATATGTGTTGAACACTGTCACCGGGAAATTCTTTTCTGCCGATCAATTTATCGCCTGGTATGACGCGCCAAAAGACGGCTGGATTGCGGCTGGGCAGGAAGTGGCCGACGATAATAATTACGGTGGCGGAAGCGGCCTCTGGGCGTTTTTCGGTGAGACAGAGACTCGAGAAACCTTCATTGGAGTGGCTGAATTGCCCGGATGAGTGCGGATGTTGGCGTGGAGAGCTGGGAATGAGGAATTGGATTGGAGCGGGAGGGAGGTCTGGGCTCGCCAGAGTCTCGGTTGCATCAGTTAGTGATGGTCGTGGGTGACAATGAATCGACGGTCGCCTACGCGAAGACCACGATGAATCGGGTTGGAGCGTGAGGGAGGTCACGGACGCGGCGCAACACGTCCCTACCGAATAGTTGATTGCTGGCGCGACGGGTTGCACCGTGGGGCGCGTACGCGGGTGGGGTAACGGACAATATTGAAATCGTGAGTCGCGTGCGCGAACTTGTTTGCGAAGGTGTGATGGAGATGGTCTAGGAGTTTCCCCCATTGTTCATGCAATCGGATTGTAAGAAGGTGTCAGCATGACTGATACTCAAACATTGCCTCATACAGCAAAGCGGGTCATTCGGCATCAAGCAACGGGTCTTTATTTTGTGGAGCAGGAGGGGGGCGGTTGGGCGAATTCACCCGATGCCGCGACCAAATATGAACGGCTGGGGACGATGGTGGAGGTGTGTCGCCGGTTTGGGTTGGAGGATGTGGATTTGGTGTTGAAGATGGAAGGTGGCGAGCCAGTGGAGATGGTGGCGATTAGTTGAGGGACAGTTGGTGAAGAGTTTTGAAATTTGCGATTTTTGCTTTTTGATTTGCGAATGACAACGAGCCGGGCTTGGGCGTTTGTCCCATCGAAGACTTCCTTTGGTTCCGGACAGCCAGGTATTTGGGTTTTTAGTTTCTGAAGAGCCTAAGAGCCTGTTTTAAAATTATGGAGGGTGCTGCGGTTGGAGATTTTGGCTGTGGCCAAGGCGGCGAGGTGCTTCCGCACGGGCACCAAGCATCCCCCTAAAGCGGGCGGTGAGGGCCGAGCCAACGCAGGCTGCGGCCAAAAGCACCGCCGCCCGGAGGGTTTTCGCGCAAAAGGCCGTCTGGCGGCGTTGCTCCTCAGTCGAAGATCCACCAGGGATATTCTCCTTCGTCGCGCCTTGCCATACAGCCTTTGGCGCAAAAACAGCACTCTCCAGAATTTTAAAACAGGCTCTTAATCCGCGGCTACGATGGCGAGGTTACTTTCGTTGAGGCTTTGAAGCCCCGTGTTCGCAAAGGGACTTATGGTTTGTGTTTTCCAATTAAGACAAAATATCTTCCCAGACTTTGGTTCGATGAAATAAATGTTCATTCCAGTCTGGTCTGGCTGGAAATCCGCTGAGAAATTGTGTCCGAGCGGTTGGCGCAGCAGCTCTTTTTTTGAGATGGGATCGAAGATGACGATTTCTGTTATGCCGGTCGGTGGTGTGCGCGGATTGTTTAATTCTTTGTTCTCTCCCCAGATCAGAAATGGCTTTCCGTCGGTGTTTCTCACGAAGATTTTGCCGGTTATCTTTGTGGTGGGAAAGTGTTCCGGATTTGGAATGGCGGTGGATAGATTGGTATCGGTGAATTGCAAGTGTGTGCCGTTGTAATACTCCATCAGCCCGAGTGTTGGCAGATAATATACCTGCCTTTGGCCGCGAATGGAATCATCGCCTCTTCGGTCAAGGAGCAAAACTTGTTTATGGGTGGATGCATCGTAGGCTGCCGTTTGGTGGAAGGTGCTCACGACGACTCCCGAAGGAATGGGAAGCCAAGCCACTGGATAACCGAGTCGATCACCTGGCAAACGAGGTGTCGCGCCGATTTTCCATTTGGCCTCGATGAAGCCGAAGCCCTGGGCGTCCACAACTTGAAAAACCACGGTGGCTGTTTGTGAGTGGACGGCCAGTTGGTCGGCGATAGTCGCTTTCAACAAGCCGGGATGGATATCATGGAGGGTTTTGTCTGCGATGATGTCGAGGGTTTTTCGGTTGATGACCAGCAAGCGGGCTCCTGCGGAGTGAGGGCCATTTATCTGCAAAAATGCGGCTGAATCTTCATCGATTCCATACCAGCCCTGGCCGCGTAGTTCGGCGATTTCCTGGCGGCCATCTGCGGAAAAGCTCGACACGTTCAGGGCTGAAGAGTCGTGGTTGGTGGCGGGTGGAGCAATGACTAAAATTCGGGGCGCACTGTCGGCCGGAGTCGCGGCCTGTGAGACAAGGGCGGTTAGGGTGACCAGTCGCCAAAGGATTTTCCAAATAGGATTGTGCATATGTGTGTTATCGGGAGCGAGCTTTATCCTGCCTGGCTCACTGAATGAATATCACACAAGGAGTTCCCGAAATTGTCAGACTTTTGTAAAAAAGTTGTAAGGACTCGAACAGAAAAAACTTGAGCCGATCTGCGGCTGGGTAACTCCGGATGCTGGGGCATCTCGGATCAGCTTATTCTGTAGGCGAGGACGGGTGAAGCCTGTGCATTAACGCGGCTTATGTTGTTGGTTTTAAACATGTAAAGATAAGTTATAATAAATATGGACATTGGTGTCCAAAATGCGGGCGAGGATGACTGATTTTCGTTTAGGTGCGTTGAGAATTTTCGATTTTGATGTTTAGACTTGGACGTGATTTTGATTCCTGCTTGCTGCGTTGCAGAGTTCTTAAATTTTAATTGTCATTCAATTTTATGTTTGCAGGAATCCGGTCAGTTCATTTCGTGGTATTTGCGGCACAGCAATGGCATCAGCGGCGGCAGCGATGAAGGAGAAGGGTTTTCACGTCACGGGTTCGGACCAGAATGTGTATCCACCGATGTCGACATTTTTGGCGGAGAAAAAAGTAGAGGTGATGTCGGGTTATGCGGAATCGAATCTGGCGCACAAGCCGGACCTGGTGGTGATCGGGAATGCGATTTCGCGCGGGAATCCGGAGGCGGAAGTGGCTTTGGAAAAAAAGCTGAGATATTGCTCGCTGCCGGAATTGTTGAAGGAATTTTTTATTCGCGGCAAGCGTTCGCTGGTGGTGACCGGCACGCATGGGAAGACCACCACGACGTCGCTGTTGACGTGGGTTTTCGAGCACAACGGGTATAATCCAAGTTATCTGATTGGAGGCATTCCGAATAATTTGGGGCAGGGGGCGAAGTTCACGGACAGCGAATGGTTCATCATTGAAGGGGATGAGTATGACACGGCTTTTTTTGATAAACGGAGCAAGTTTGTGCATTACCTGCCGGAGGTTGCGATCATCAATAACCTTGAGTTTGATCACGCGGATATTTTTGAAAACCTGGGAACGATTCAGACGGCATTCAAACGCTTCATCAATTTGGTGCCGCGCAATGGGCAGTTGATCGCGAATGGTGATGATCCGAATCTGGCTCCGTTATTGAATGTGACGCATTGTCCGGTGAAACGATTCGGTTTTGGTGAAGAGAATGCGTGGCGGGCCATGAATTTAAATCTGGCGCCGACGGTTTCGGAATTTGAGATTCCGAGTTTTAAATTCCGCATTGGTTTGTTGGGGGAATTGAACGTGAGGAATGCCCTGGCGGTGGTGGCTTGCGCGAAGCATTGCGGGTTAAAGAACCATGAAATTCAATCGGCTTTCGATACGTTTAAAGGCATCAAACGCCGCATGGAAGTGCGTGGCGTGAGTGGCGGGGTGACGGTGGTGGATGATTTTGGACATCATCCCACGGCAATTCGCGAAACATTGAAGGCATTGCGGATTAAATTTAAGGGGCAGAAGATTTGGGCGATTTTTGAACCCCGCACCAATACAACGCGACGCAATGTTTTCCAGACTGAATTGGCAGATTCGTTTGCCGATGCGGATGCCGTGGTGGTTTCGCAGATTGCGCGCTTGGAATTATTAAAGCCGGAGGAACGGCTGGATCCAGAGCGCTTGATGCAGGAAATTAAGAGCAAGGGTAAGACGGCGGAGTATTTACTCGATGCGGACGCGATTGTGGAGCATGTCTGCAAGCATGCGCAGGGAGGCGAAGTGATCTGTGTATTCAGCAATGGCGGCTTTGGTGGCATCCATAACAAGCTGCTGGATCGCCTGGCAAAAGTGGCGCGGAGATAATGCGAAATTGCGTCTGCTCCAATTTAGTTAGACGACTTTTGCTTCGAAGGTAATTTGTCGAGGGGCACGTCAGCGTCCAGGTTCGTGGGTGCATTCGTATCCTTCGCATCACTGCCCTTTGCTTTTGCCTCCTTTTCATCAACCGCGCGAGCCACACGTTTTTTTAGTGTGTTATAGAATTCGTTCGTGACGGAGTTGAGGCATTGGCGGGCTTCATCGAAATGGCCGGTGCTGGCCTTGATACGGGCGACATGGATGTAAACGCCCTCCCTTTCGATATCCGTTTCAGCGGCGTGCAATGCGTTGGTCCAGGATTTTAACGCGTCTTCATAACGAGGAGGACGGATGCCGTAATAAGTTTGAGCGATGTCCTGGGCGAGTTGGAAATTATCCGGGTCGAGCTTTTGTGCCTTGGAATAAAGATCGAGTGCCTTATTGAAAACCTGTTGTTCATCGATCTTGTAAAATTCCATCGCATCCTTGCGGTAGAGGAAAACTGTGGTGCCGAAGTTGTGATAATAAACCGGCTCGGTGGGATTCAATTCGATGGCTTTTGTGTAATAAGCAAACGCATTCGTGACCGGTCCGTTGTGGCCGTAGTAATTGGCTAAATTATTCCAGGCGGCGGGATTTTTCGGGTCAATTTCACGAGCTTTTTCATACTGTTCCTTGCCCGCGTCTTCGTCCTTGATATCGGCGAGGAAACTTCCGTAAGCCAGGTAAGCACGCACGTGTTTGGGATTGCTCTTGATAAAGTCTTCGTATTCCTGCTTTACGACCTCGAAACGTTTTAGGATACGAGAGTTAAGGATGTCATTGGGCGCGCCACCGCCTTTTTCAACGAAGGCATTGTTTCCGCGAATCCAGCCATCAACCTCAGTTTGGGCGGCATCATCATCCGCGAGGATTTTTTGATATTCCTTTTCAACGGGGTCGTTGGCATCCGGCACATTGACAGTAATGCCGGTGGTTTGGGTAACGAGATTGCTAACTGCAGCCGGCTGATTCGTCGCCACCAACGCTCCCAGTAAACCTATCAAAAGATTGCTCACGAAGCCAAATTAGCACGGGATAGAGATGAGTCGAGCCCCGAGTGCTTCCACTTTGACGCTAAACTTCCTTAACGATCCCCCAATAGACGTCGAGACGCTTGCTTAAATGGAGTTTCACCGCCTTGAGGAGAACTTGAGATTCAATTTTTTGTCCGGCGGCGACGATGTCTTTCAAATTCATATTGGGTCGGACATTAAAGCAACCTTGAGAGATGATGGGGCCTTCATCCAAGTGCATGGTGACGAAATGTGCTGTGACACCGATGATTTTAACACCCCGTTCGTAGGCCTGGCGATAAGCCTGAGGCCCAGGAAAACTTGGAAGCAAGGAAGGGTGGATATTGATGATTTTGTTTTTGTAGCGCCAAACAAAGTTAGGGGAGAGAATTTTCATGAACCGCGCTAAAACGACAAAATCAACCTCGTACTTTTCCAGAATGCGCAGAGTTTCTTCTTCTGCCTTGTTACGGTCATTCCAGGAAACAACTTCAAATGGAACCTTGTTTTTGCGGGCAAGGGGTTCCAAATCCCGGCGATTGGAAATCACCACAATGGGTTCAGCGTTGAGTTTGGCTTCGCGGATGGCTTTCAAAAGAGCTTCCAAACAGTGGGTCTCCTTCGTCACCATGATGGCAAAACGTTGGCGGCGATGTGGTTCAGCATAACGTATCTTGATTTCCATGCCCAGGAAGGTCGCGAGTTCCTTCAAACCTTGGTGAACCTGAACGGGAAACCAGGAGTTTGGCTTCCATGAGGCCTGGATGGTCATGCTGAACTGCCCGCGTGTCACTTGCTCCTCAAGACCTTCGATATTTCCGCCGACTTCGAACAAAAAGCCGGTGACGCGGGCTACCACGCCGGTTTTATCTTTTCCTATTACTGTGATGGTAACGAATTGTTTCATTGCGCGTCATCCTATTGGCAATAAGCTATAGGGCATAAGCAAGCCCTTTTTAATGGGAAAAGCCATTGTAATATGGGCAAAGGGATAATATCTTCTGCCCTTCGCGCAACTTTCTTGAGTTTCGCTTGTTAAACAGCAGAGATAAGAAGATGGAATTTGCATCGATAAAAGACTTTATTGTCCAGGTAGCCGTGGTTACTCCCGAGCAGTTTGAGGAGTATAGCAAGGCTTGGCGTGTGGCGATTGAAAACGGTTCTCAAGAAGCGTTGCTCGCCTTTATTTGCCGCGAGCGTGGAGTTGCGGAAGACGTTTTCCTGCAACAGCTTGCAACTGCGTTGAAATGGCCTTTTTTGGATCTGCCAAAAGTGGGCGTTCCACCAGAGGCGAGTCAAAAGATACCTACCAAGGTGGCATTCCAGTACTCCGTGCTGCCGACTCAGTTTGAGAAGGGCGTTTTGCAAGTCGTCATCAGCAATCCGTTTGATGCGGCGATGATGAACGCTGTCCGCTTCAATGCGGCGGGTCCGGTTGAATTTGCGCTGGCTCCCAAGGCGGAAATTGAGAAAGCGCTGAAAAAATATTACGGCGTCGGTGCCGAAACACTCGATGAAATGGCCAAGGATGAGCCATTGGAATTGTTGGTGGGTGAGGACAAGGAAATTACCGAAGGGGACCAGGAAGCCAGCGTCATCAAGTTCGTCAACCAGATTATCTGGGAAGCATTCAAAGATCGGGCAACGGACATTCACTTTGAACCGTCCGAAGACGAGTTGCGGATTCGATACCGTATTGACGGTATTTTGCACCAAACGCCAATGCCGCCACAGTTGAAGCGGTACCAGGCAGCTTTAATTTCCCGTATCAAAGTCATGTCCGGGATGAACATCGCCGAAAAACGTCTGCCGCAGGACGGACGAATCAACGTGCGAATTAAAGGTGAGGAAATCGACATTCGCGTTTCCACCGTGCCCACGGTGTATGGTGAGAGCGTATCGCTTCGTTTGCTGACTCGTGGTAAAATCTTTCTGGGGCTTGAAAAGTTGGGTTTTGCGCCGGTGGAAGAGACAGCGATTCGCGAAATTATTCTCAAGCCGCACGGAATTTTCCTGGTAACGGGACCAACCGGTTCCGGCAAATCCACTTCGCTTTACGCGTTCTTGAGCACGATTAACTCCGTGTCGAAGCGCATCATTACCATCGAAGAACCGGTGGAATATGAGTTGAAGGGCATCAACCAGATCGCGGTGCGTTCAGACATTGGTCTGACGTTTGCGATGGGGTTGCGCCATATCCTGCGTCAGGATCCGAATGTGATCATGGTCGGGGAAATTCGCGATTTGGAAACTGCAGAAATTGCGATTCGAGCCGCGTTGACAGGTCACTTGGTGTTCAGCACGCTGCACACCAACGATGCACCGAGCGCGTTTACCCGTTTGATCGACATGGGCATTGAGCCGTTTCTCGTGGCTTCCTCAGTGGAGGCGGTCATGGCACAGCGCCTCGTGCGTAATATTTGCCCCGGTTGCAAGACCGAGCAAAAAGTTGAACGCGATTACTTGCGAAAGATTGGTTTCCCGGCGAACGATATCGAAACTGCCAAATTTTGGCGCGGGGTGGGGTGCGAAGAGTGCCGCCAACTGGGGTATCAGGGACGACAAGGTATTTACGAATTATTGCTTTTGAACGAACAAATAAGACCATTGATTTTGAGCCGCGCGGCAGCCTCAACCATCGCCAACCGGGCCATGGAATTAGGCATGCGTACCTTGCGCACGGACGGTTGGAACAAAGTGAAAGCTGGACGCACGACGATCGAGGAAGTGCTGCGTGTGACGCAAATTGAAGAGCATCTCGATGCACTGGCTGAAGAAAGAAAAGCTGAAATAAGGGTGAAAAGTTGAAGAACAAGCGCTGGCAATTTTGTAACGTTGTTCGGGTCGGCGCCGATTTCCGCCAATTGTGGAGTTTTGCGGCCGGTCGAAACGGATTTAATTTATCCCAGGAGCAGACCATTCCGGTTGCCGATCCTTTGCCCGAGAAACTTGTGGCCAAGGATTGGAAGGCAGTGTTCCAACCAAAGTTGAACATCGCTTTCCTGCCGGTGGACCAGGTTTTCCTGAGAGTAATTCATCTTCCCACGAGCAGTTTCGACGAAACGGTTTCGATGGTGGAGTTGCAATTGGAGAAACTTTCACCGCTTCCAGTAACCCACATTGCGTGGAGCATTTATGTGATGCCGCAGTCGGTCGACAATCTGCAAACAGTGATTGTCATCATGGTGGCACGCGGCCTGGTGGATGACATGCTTGGGCAACTGGAAAGTCAGGGTTACCTGGCGGATCGCATTGAAGTGCCGATGATTGATCAGTTGCAGGCAACTCCGATTGCTGAGGACGGAGCCTGGATCTATCCGACCAGTAACGATGAGACGAATTTCACAGGATTGGTGGGGTGGTGGCACAACGGAGCCTTACGCAACCTGGGGTTGATCCACGTTCCAGCCGACGGCAACAGCGCAAGCGCGTTGAAGGAGCAACTATTGCAAATGGCCTGGGCTGGTGAATTGGAAGGCTGGCTTACCTCTTCGCCTCGCTGGCATTTGGTCGCGGGCGAGACTACGGCTGCGAAGTGGCAGGAAATGTTCCAAACATGGCTGGGCCGTTCGGTCGAGGTTATTCCTCCGCTTGCGCCGGCGGCCCTGGCAGCTTTGACTGCGAATCGCGCTGCCAAAAGCAGTGACAAAGCCACCATTATTCCACCGGAATATACGAGTCGGTACCACCAACAATATGTGGACCGGCTGTGGATGCGCATTCTGGGTGCGGTCGTGGCAGTCTACGTGTTTGCGGTTTTAATTTATATCGCGACCTCAGAGTACCAGGATTATCGCGCGCAGGGTGTCGAGCAGCAGATGCAGGGATTGAGCGCGTCGTACACAAATGCACTGCAATTAAAAGCGCGAATGGAAATTCTACAGGATCGGCAAGCGCTGAAATACGCTTCGTTGAATTGCTGGAAGACGGTTGCAGAGCTGCTGCCTGAAAACCTTACCATCACTTCAATGGAATTCAGGAATGGCAGGTCGTTGTCCCTGAATGGCACCGGCCCGGCCGGGCAGGATGCCCTGGCCACGGATTTTAGCGAGGCGCTACAGAAGGCAAAAATGAGTGACCGTCCCGACCAGCCTTTGTTCCAGAGGGTAGATCTCCCGATTATTCAAAGAGGACCAGGAGGGGGAATTACCTGGAGATTAGGCGCGGAATTGGCGCGCGGGGAGGATGAGCAATGAAGAAGTATACGGAACTCTTCATGAAGCTGCGTCCCGGCGAACGCCGTCTGGTCGTGGTGGTGGGATTGATATTTTTCGTCGTGTTGAACTGGTTATTCATCGTGCCGCAATTTCATGGTTTTGCGAGGGCTACCTTGCGCATGGAAAAGGCTCAGAAAACGCTTGAGATGTATCGCCGGGAAGTGGGGCATAAGGCCGAGTATCAACGCAAGGTAAATATGATGGAATCCGAAGGGTCGGCAGTTCCATTGGAAGACCAGGGGATTAACTTTGAGCGGTTTTACATGGCGCGCCTTAACGAGAACAATGTGTCCCGGGTGAACAACTCCCCGCTGAGCACTCATACCAATCAGTTTTTCGTCGAGCAGCAAATGAGTATTAATGTGATCGCGAACGAAACAAATCTGGTGAACTTCCTTTACAGCCTTGGTAGCGGTGGTTCAACGATGCGTGTGCGGTCCATGAGCCTTAGGCCTGAACCCTCCCATCAGCAACTGAATGCGAACATTACGCTTGTATCCAGTTATCAGAAGAAAGTCCCGCCGAGGGCGACGGTGCCTGCTGCATCCGAGTCCAAAACAGCTGCGGCAGTACCTGCACCAGCCAAAAAACCAGCTTCAGTGCCAACTACTGGTTCCAACAAAACAGCGACTGCTTCGATAAAAATGCCCGGAGTCACGAACAAATTGGGGCCACAAACTTTAAAAAGACCGTGAAAACTATTCTATTTGTACTGCTAACGTCCTGTGTGGGTGTCTGGGCGCAAACGGCTGACACGAATAATGCAGACAGCCGTTACAATGTGCTTAGACGAAAACTGCGTGAAACGATGGCCAGCGAAACGAACGGAATCACAGGTTCCAACGTTGATACCGCCGCCGTTTCCGCTGCTGCCCCGGCTTCCAGTGGCACTAATCCCGCCATCACCGCGGCACCTGCCCAGTTGGCACAATCCAGCTTTCCAACACCACCAACCACTACTCCGCGTCGTGTTCCGCCGCGCAGAATACCGCCGCTGACCAATACGGTTTCGACGAATGCAGTAGTTGCGAGTGGAACAAACGCCATTGCCACCAATGCTGTGACAGTTGCCCCTGGTGCCGTGGTAACTCCGACTCCCACACCTACACCCGGACCGGTTGACGCGGCAGTGGCGGCCACTGCAGCTTTGTTGCAAACAACCAATGCAGCGGCTGCAAATACAGGGCCTGCCAAACCTGCTGAGCCCATCATTCCAGCGGGTGAAATCAATTTTCCGGCAGTGGATGTCAACCAGGTATTGACGATTTACGGCGAGTTGGTCAACCGCACGGTGCTGCGGCCGACGGCGTTGCCAGCCCAGTTGATTACGTTGAAGACCCAGACACCATTAACGAAGTCCGAAGCGATCGAGGCTTTAAACAGTGTGCTGGCGTTGAATGGAATCACCATGATTAACGTGGGGGATAAATTCGTGAAAGCCCTGCCACAAAATCAGGCATTGCAAGACTCGCCTGAATTTAGCACTGGAGATCCGAGCCAGCTACCTGAGACCGGTCTCTTCGTTTCGAAGATCGTGCAACTGAAGTATCTCAAGCCAAGCGAAATGATGCCGGCCTTGACGCCGTTTGCAAAAATGCCAGGTGGTATTTTTCCAGTTGAGAACAACCAGACTATTTTCATTCGCGATTACTCTGAGAATGTGAAGCGGATGCTGGAAGTCATCGCGAAACTGGATGTCGAAGTGCCGATGGATTATGAAACTGCGGTCATCCCGATCAAATATGCCCTGGCAGCTGACATTTCATCGGCCTTGAGCAGTCTTGGCAGTGGCGGCGGGGGCGGCGGAACGTCCATTGGTCGTTCCGGTCGAACTGGCAGTAACCTGGCTGGTTCAGGGGCGGCGCCTGGCGGCTATTCGACCGGCACCCTGGGCGGTACTCCGGGCTCCAACCCGTTCGGAACCAGTCCGGGTATGGGAACAAGTCAAAGTCCTTTTGGAGGTGCTCAAGGTGGCAACCGGACCACCAGCTTCACGGATCGTCTGCAGCAAATTGTCAAAAGAGCTTCGAGCAGCGGAGAATTCCAGATTTTGGGTAACAATAAAATCATTGCTGATGAGCGGACGAACTCGCTCCTGGTATTTGCCAGCAAGCAGGACATGGATGTGATCAAGGATATTGTTGGGAAGCTGGACGTGGTGCTGGCCCAGGTTTTGATTGAAGCGATTATCATGGAAGTAACCCTGGATGATACACGCGACCTGGGTGTGAGCTACCTGCAAACCTCGCCTTCCGGCAATAACTACTTCCAAGGCATCGGGGCAATTAAGAATGGACCTTTTGCAAGCTTTTCCAATTTTGCAAGCACGGCTACCAACGCGGCGAATAGCTTGCCGAGCGGCTTCAGTTATCTGGCTCAGTTCAACAATGATTTCTCCGCTACAATTACAGCGGCCGCCACGGACAACCGAATCAATGTTCTCTCCCGTCCGCGCATTCAGACCTCGCATGCGGTTACGGCGAACCTTCAGATCGGTGATACGGTTCCCTACGTTACCGGAACCTACTTCGGTGGCCTTAACGGGCAGGCGAGTTCGCAATATCAACAAACCTTCGTGGGTATCAACTTGCAAGTCACACCGTTGATCAACCCCGACGGCTTGGTGGTGATGGATATAACCCAGGACGTGCAGCAACTTGGCACACCAACCATCATCGACAACAATCCTGTGCCGACAACCACCAAGCGCACAGCTCAAGCCAAGGTGTCGGTCAAGGATCGGGACACCATTATTTTGGGTGGATTCATCAGTTCAACCAAGAGCAGATCGAAATCTGGCGTGCCTTTGCTGATGAACATCCCGGTATTGGGTTACCTGTTCCGGAGCACCTCCGATTCCAATAAGCGAACCGAATTGATCGTGTTGATTCGTCCGACCGTATTGCCCACACCTGAAGCGGCTGCCCTGGTGGCGACGCGCGAACGGGACAGACTGCCCGGTGTGAAAGCGGCTGAAGCTGATTTCCGCAAGGAAGAGGCCAAGCGGCTGAAGCAGGCGGAAAAAATTCAGGTCCCCAGGGATGAGTAAGCGGGCCGGGGAAGAATAATCATTCAGTTTAATCAGGTAGAAAACGACTCCTTAGAAAAAGATATTACATGTGCCGATCAGATAACACTCCAGCCAGCAAACAAGGGTTGCTGCGGAGGTTCATTTTGGGTGGGATGGTTGTAAGTTCATTCCTGTTGCTCTTGTGCTCAGCAAAGGCGCAAACCAACAGCATTGTCTCCACTAATTCAGTCTCTGTGCTGGACACTGCGTTGCAGGGTGGTGGCACCGTGGTGCTCACATTTGATGGCACCATGAGTGTGACGAACGCTTTCAACATCATTGAAGATAATGTCGTAGTGGAAGGCAATGGGCGAGTCATCAGCGGTGGGGGAACCAGTCAGGTATTCATAGTTCCCGCTGGCATAACCAATTTCACCATAAAAAATCTTACCATCATGAATGGGAAAAGCCTCGGTGCCAGCGGAGGACCTGGAGTCCCGGGCATCAATGGGGGAAACAACGGAACATCGGGAGGGCCAGGTGGTCCAGGTGCGACGGGCAGGGGCGGGGCGATATTGAATCAAGGAACTTTGGCTTTGGTGAACTGCAATCTTTTCACCAACAACGCGACCGGAGGCAATGGCGGGACTGGGGGAAATGGAGGAAGTGGAATTTTTACCGGTGGGAACGGCGGAAATGGCGGTCTTGGCGCCAGTGGCCTTGGAGGAGCGATATTTAATGATTTGCATGCCACTCTTTTGCTTACCAATTGCAATTTGAACGGGAATTCCACTGTGGGTGGCAATGGTGGTGCAGGAGGCACCAACGGCACCGGTGGCTCATCCAGCCTCATGGGGACCGGCGGAGCGGCTGGAGCGGGCTCTGGAGGTGTAGTGTATAACCGCGGTACGCTGAGGGCCATAAACTGCGCATTTTCCGGCAACAAAGGGACAGGGGGAAATGGCGCTGCTGGGGGCACAACCAGCCAGGGAAACAACGGATTGGCAGGCACCGCGGGCGGAGACGGTTTGGGCGGCGCTATTTGCAATGTTGGAATTCTTTCTGTGACCAACTGCACATTTTTCCAGAACACACTTGGCGGCGGGACTGGCGGCCCTGGCGGGACCGGGCTGTTTCTGGGTGGCAATGGTGGCAACGGGGGCAACGCTTTTGGGGGCAGCATTTACAATAATAATGGCATTGTGAATTCTCTGGCGAGCAGCACGCTTGCTGGGAGCCGGGTTACCGGCGGGACGAATGGCTTGGCGGGAATTGGAGGGTCAACGACTGGCAATGCTGGAATCGTCGGCCTTATTGGAGGGGCAAACATCGCGAACGCCGCTGGAACCTTCATCATGGGAAACACCATCCTGACTGACACATTTCCCAACACAAACTCCTTCGGAAACATCACCGATGGTGGCAGCAATCTGAGTTCGGACTCCACACCGGCATTTACGACAGGAGGAAGCAGCCGCAATAATAACACGAATATCAAGCTGGGTGTCTTTGGCCCCAACGGCGGCCCCACCTTGACCCTGCCGTTGCTTCTGGGAAGTTCTGCCATTGACAAGGGGAATGGGGCCTTTGCGTTGCCATTTGATCAGCGTGGAGCTTCAAGACCAGCTGGAAACCAGGTGGACATCGGAGCTTTTGAGTTCGGAAATAATTACTCGATCGGTGGCACCGTGTTTTTAGGAACGAACGGGGCCTCCAACGTCACGCTAACTGCGAATGGATTCACAACCGTGACGGATCCAAATGGACATTTTGTATTTCCCAACCTGCCCGCTGGTGACTATTCAGTGGCTCCGACATTGACTAATCAGCCGGATGGTTTCTTTCAGCCGACAAATTACTTTTTTACTCTGGGCCCAACGACCAATGGCATCAACTTTGTGGCCACAAACATATATTCGATCAGCGGCAGAGTCACTTCTGGAACGAATGGAGATCCCCATATCACAGTGACCGCGAACAACTTGTCCACCACGACCGATACAAATGGTAATTACACATTCCCGTTTATACCGGCAGGTTCCTACACCGTGGCGGCGCAACCCTCTGCATATTTCCAGCCAACAAATTCAACCATTACCCTAGGACCATCGAGCAGCAATGTTAATTTTGCGGCGGCAAGTGTGTACTCGATCTCAGGCAAAATTTTTATTGGAACCAACGGCGGGGCCAATGTTCCAGTAACTGCAAACGATTTTTCAACCACCAGTGATGCCAATGGCAATTACTTGTTCACCAACCTGCTTGCGGGTTCATACACAGTAACGCCACCATCCGGACTTTTTCGCCCCACAAACTCCATCGTTACCTTGGGGCCATCAACCAATAAGATTAACTTTACTTCAACGAATGCCGGTAGCGTGCAGCTCACCGTTAGTTCCAACTCTGCGGTATCTTTCTCCCTGCCGGCAATTCCCAACCAGAACTATCGGATACAGGCCTCCACAAATCTTTCCAGCCGGACGAACTGGGTCACGATTGGCACAACGAACTCGGGAACGAATGGACTGTTGATATTTGACATTCCTGAAGCGGATATCACCAACCGTTTCTTCCGGGCGACGACCCCATAGCTGGCAAGTGTGCTTTGGCTTGGAACAGATTTGAATCTCTGCTGATGGGAGAGCAGGAAAGGCACAAGACGATCCGCTCACGATCATCGAGATTAGTCGAAAGCTATCTTAAGGACTAGGAGGCGCAGGAAATCCGTGGGCGCCATTTCCGCCTGAATTATTCATTCCCGGCGTTAAGGGAGTGGGGGGCAGAGGCGGGATGTTAGGGTTATTCTTATTTTGTTCCCGTTGCAACTCCACCATGATCATCTGCTCTTCTGCTGAAAGCTGGGGCTGTTGCTGGTCACTGCCAGACCGAAGTGTGCGCGTAGGAATCGAGGTGAGACCGGGGGCAACATTTGGATTGCCTGCGTTTACTCCGTTGTTGTATCCCGCAGGTTGCCCGTTATTGAAACGGTTCTGAGGATTATAGCCTCCACCCGGGTAGCCTCCACCTGGAGGTGGAATCATGTTGGGCATATGAACATTTGGCGAGCCAGCCAGGTTCGGCGGAGCGGATACGGGTGCTTGAGGAAGGGTTACTTTCTCGAAAGCCAGCACTGAAATAACTCCATCGTTTTTGATCTTAACATTGGCAGCCTTGGTATTGATTTCCACCACCTCAATCAAACCCTGACGCTGGCCTTCAGCGAGAATATAGGATTCCTCCTTGTTCGCGGGCTTGCCGGGAGTCGTAGGCTCCTGAACCATAAACAGCGCCTGCTTTTTACCTAAAATCGTGGTAATCCCCGTCAGTTTGATATTGGGAGGCGGAGTGTTGGTGGGCTGTGTTGACGGAGGGGGTGGCGGTGCCTTTAAGTCAAAAATATTCCGCTCTACGATAACCCCATAAGGATGAGAACCTTCGGGCGCGGAGTCGTTGGCATTTTCTTCATTTGCAACGGCGTGAACTGCCGTGGTCAAGGCAAGGCCTCCAAGCACACAGATCACCGTCTTTCCAACGCGTTTCATGGTTTGTATAATATACGGATCGAACTCTTAAACACCACTACTAAGTTTTGGTTGCGGAGAGAGATTGCCTGGGGAATGCCCTCCATAACGGGTTATACCGAATGCCAAAATTAATTTCCGAAATGGGGAAAAGAAACAGAATGAATGAAGGAAATAAATTTGAGGAAAATGGAGACTGAAAAGTCATGGCTTTGGGGACAAGAGAATTCATTAGTCGTTGGCTGCAGGGTGCTTTTGATTTGAGGCGGCGTTGTCGCCCTGGTCGCTATCTACTGATAGCGCCTGCGGGCTCCGCCTTGCCTCAAACCAAAATCCCTCCTGCCATTCGGAAATTTCTTTCGGCATTCGGTATAACTGACTTGGGTCGAGGCAGTCAGGCCTTAAAGAGTCGGAAGGGCAGATGCATTATTTGTAGTTCGATAAAGGCAAGGGAGCTGGAATTTGGGGTGCTTGAGGCATGGGAGTTCGAGAATGGGCAAATGGCGGAGCTGTTGGGGAGGTTGCGAAAGTTGGCGGAGCGGATGGATTTGCTGATTTGGGAATCTCCAAAGCAATAACCGAGGTTTTACCTTCCCGCTCTAATTTGACAGTGCCAGAATGTTCGTCGACTTCCAGCAAGTGGACCGGACCCTCTCGCTGCCCTTCAGCCAAAATGTAGGATTCTTCCTTAATTGGTGGCTTCCCGGGGGTTGTTGGCTCCTGGACCATGAACAACGCCCGTTTGCCTCCGAGTATCGTGGTAATGCCAGTCAGGCGGATTTGAGCAGTGGGCGGGATGATCGGTGCGGGTTCAGCCTGTGGCGGAGGACCATGCAGATCAAAGATGTTGCGATGGGGAATAGCATCATACCCAGACCGATCATTTTCGTTCACAAAGCCTTGCGCTTCAAAGGTGATCAAGCCTGTTCCAAGCGTTAAAATTAGGAGAGATGTGACAGCGAATCTCATTTCTATTAGAACACCAAGGAGGGGTTTTGGTTCTAAATAAAAAGAGCCGAAAGTGGTTAAACTTCCGGCTCTTCGGATGATCGCTGTTGATTCGACTAATAAGAGGCTTGGACGCCTTTAACGGAGCGTTTCTGCATCCAAGGCATCATGCTGCGGAGGCGGGCACCGGTCTTTTCGATCGGATGCTGTTCGCCCTTTTTGAGCAAGGCATTGTACTTCTTGTAGCCGCCTTTGTATTCCGCAACCCAGCCTTTGGCAAACTTGCCAGTCTGGATGTCTTTGAGCGCCTGTTTCATGCGCTTCTTAACGCTGGCATCGATGATCTTGGGGGTACGCTGACGTCACCCCACTTAGCAGTTTCGGAGATCGAAAAGCGCATGCCGCTGATGCCGGCTTCGTTCATCAAATCGACGATGAGCTTCAATTCGTGCAGGCATTCAAAATAGGCCATTTCAGGCTGGTAACCGGCTTCGACGAGGACTTCATAACCGGCCTGGACGAGCGCACTGGCACCGCCGCAGAGAACGGTTTGTTCGCCGAACAAGTCGGTTTCAGTTTCTTCCTTGAAGGTGGTTTCAATGACCCCGGCACGAGTGCCACCAACGCCCTTGGCCCAGGCGAGCGCGACCTTCTTGGCCTGCTTGCTTGGGTTTTGATAAATGGCGATCAGCGCGGGAACACCTTTGCCTTCAGTGAACTGACGGCGCACGATGTGACCGGGGCCCTTTGGAGCGACAAGGATTACATCCACGTCCTTCGGCGGAACGATGGTCTTGAAATGGATGGCAAAGCCATGGGAAAAGAGCAGGGTTTTGCCCTTGGTCAAATTTGGAGCGATGTCCTTCTCGTAGGCGGCAGGCTGCTTGGTGTCAGGCAGGGCGACGAAAATAA
This sequence comes from Pedosphaera parvula Ellin514, assembly GCF_000172555.1. Classification (NCBI taxonomy): domain Bacteria; kingdom Pseudomonadati; phylum Verrucomicrobiota; class Pedosphaerae; order Pedosphaerales; family Pedosphaeraceae; genus Pedosphaera; species Pedosphaera parvula. Next base: position 54,143 of record NZ_ABOX02000032.1, on the reverse strand, counting down.
CATCAGCGCGGCGGACAGCTTCCGCAGTGGTAACGACCTCAAACCCGCGGTCCTTGGCGACAGGGATCGATTTGCTTCCCTCGTAGAGACCGATGATGACGTTCAGACCGCTTTCCTTCAGGTTCAGCGCATGGGCATGGCCTTGCGAGCCGAAACCGAGGACGGCGAGGGTTTTATTCTTCAGGACGCTGAGATCAGCATCTTTATCTGTATATACTTTAGCAGGCATTTTTGATTCAGGTTGAGGTTGGGAGTTAAAGTTATTTGCGGGGCAGGGCAATCTTGCCCGTACGGGTCAGGTCCAGAACTCCGAAGGATTTCATCAGAGTCAGGAACTTATCAGTTTTGCTTTCGTCACCGGTGATCTCGATGGTGAGCGTGTTCGGCTGCACATCGACAATCTTGGCGCGGAAAATATCAGTGATTTGCATCACTTCAGCGCGCGACTTGGAATCGACGGAGACCTTCACCAGCACGAGTTCGCGATCCACGTATTCGTCGGCGCGAAAATCCTGGACTTCGAGGACGTCGACGAGTTTTTCGAGCTGTTTTACGATTTGATCAAGCGTGGCATCATCACCGCGGGTGACGATGGTCATGCGGGAAGTTTTGGGATCTTCGGTCGGTCCTACGTTCAAAGTGTCAATGTTGTAGCCACGGCCGCTGAAGAGGCCGGCCACGCGGGTGAGCACGCCGAATTTGTTTTCCACGAGAACAGATATCGTATGTCGCATAAATCCCCATATTATATGGGGACGCGAAAGCTAACAACCAGCGGGAAAGGGGTCAATCTGGTTTTTCGGGGGGGTGAACCCAAACCTTCTGTTCGTTTTGCCTGGTTCTCCTTTGGTCAACCGAATTTGGAACTTTGAAGTAGCGCATTGACACACGCCATCCTTTTGATTAACTACGAACGTGACCAAGGATATTTTATGAAAAACTTACGTATCGCTTCCTTTCTCTTAAAGACGTTTGTCTCCCTGATTCTGGCATTCCCGCTAATTGCTACTCGAGTTCAGGCTGATGCTTTGGACAATTGGAGCAGAACTTTATGGCTCACAAATACCTTTGAATTGAGTGACATCACCTATGGCAACAATACCTATGTTGCAGTTGGGATGGCACCTCCGTCTAGTGACTTCGGCATTATTTTATCCTCCAGCGACGGCGTGAATTGGACACAACGGAGCATCAACAATCAGACCAACTTTACCTACGCACTCGCACGCGTGATCTATGCTAGCGGGACTTTCGTGGCAGTTGGCTACAATGGGTCAATATATAGTTCCACCAATGGAATTGATTGGCAGAATACGCAACTTGGACCGATTTGGAACTTCAATGGCGTTGCCTATGGAAACGGCAAGTTTGTCGCGGTGGGGGATTGCAGTTTAATCGCCGGTGGGGTTACGAGTAGCAACGTCTACACTTCACCTGATGGGATTACCTGGACAGCGCAGCACTCGGTACTGATTGCCTCTGCCGCAAACAACATTTATGCCATAACCTTTGGGGGTGGCAGTTTCAAAGCCGTTGGCCAAGGAAGTTATCTTTATACCTCAGCGGACGGTGTTTCCTGGAGTCGTAGCTCGGTTTCATCCAGCGATCTGACGAAAATTGTCTATGGAAACGGGTTGACCATAATTGCAGATAGCTCGGGTAATCTTTTTACTCCCCCATCCGTTCCTCTTTCAGGCCTGGTCAGTCTTAATACCGGTACTGCCATGCAGAATCCGTCACTTGCCTATGTGAACGGAACTTTTCTTATAGGCGGTTATGATTTAAGTCTCGGAACAAATTCCATTATTTTCTCCCGTGATGGCCTCAACTGGACCAAAAGTAATTTCCATAGCCAGGACAGGATGCGTGGGATGACTTTCACGGGCAATCGTCTTGCGTCGGTTGGTTACATTTATTTGTCTTCCAGCCTGACGGGCATCTATCTGTCTGATCCTGTCGTCAATTTGGCTCTCCAGCCTGCTCCCTCTCCGCAGATTAATCTTTCCGGCATCGTGGGACGGTCTTATCAAATCCAGTGTCTAGATGCAGGCCTGGTGAATGGCTCCAATAGTTGGCAAGTGCTCACTAACTTCACGCTGCCCAGCAGTCCTTATGTCTGGACCGACACAAATGCAATGAATTCACCGCAACGGTTTTACCGCGCGGCGTTGTTGCCTTGATTGATGGACGAGAGCTTTAAATGAAGAACGGATTATTCGCCTTCTCTTCAGCAACCGTGGTGAAGGGGCCGTGGCCGGGGCAGATCAAGGTATCGGGTGGGAGGCTGAAGATTTGCTCGCGGACTTTCTGTTTTGCCTGATCCCAGGAAATCAATCCGCTGCCAATGGAGCCGGCGAAAATGGCATCGCCTACAATGGCGACGTGAGGGGCGTCCTCGGGCCAGGTGCCGACGATATAAGTCACACCATCTTCGGCATGACCCGGCGTATCGCGATTGGTGATGCGCAAACTGCCAAGCTGGAGAAAATCATTGGGTTTGTTGCGGTGTTGCGGAGGCGCGGTTTTGGAACTGGTATGCAGATGCGCCTTGGGGAACTTTTCGCGCAATGGCGCGAGTGCGGCGATGTGGTCTTCGTGCGAGTGGGTAAGAAAGATGTGACGGACTTGAAGTTTGTTTTCTTCCACGAGTTGGATGATCTGCTCGGCGTTCCAGCCGGTATCAAAAATGGCGGCATCGCGGGAAACTTCGTCCCAGACTACGTAGGAATTAACGGCCATGCCCTTTTCTTCAGTGGTGATGCGGCGCAATTCGCGCCAGATGCTGAGATCTTTTTCTGAGGGGAGCCAGCCTTTGGCGATGGATTCCAGTTTGGACGGTGCCAAGCCGATGGCGTTGGCGAGAGCGGCAAGGTTCGGTTTTTTAGCGCTCTTGCCGGATTCTTCCAGAGAGGTGAGTTCTGCCTCGGTCAAACCGGCAACTTTGGCGGCAACATCTGCCGAGACGTTGGCGGCTTTGCGGCCCTTGCGGATAATATCGCCCAAATGATCTTCCAAATTCATGGACAAGAGTTAGCCAGTGAGACGTTGGAATCGCAAGTCTAAGGTTTGGCTTCCTTTACTCAGCCCAGTCACGTGCGGTTTCTGCGGCAAGTCTTTCAAGCCAATAGGCTGGTTTTCCTTTTGCACTTTTAATCGTGGTGAGCTCCGTCAAGCCACGCGCCTGAGCAAAGAAACTCTTGCTGTTTTTGGGGACGGCGACGTTTCCGGCCAGTCCAATGCAGGGAATCTTCAATTTGTGCGCCCAGCGTGCCATTTGTCCAACGCCTTTGCCCATGAGCGTGGATTGATCAATGGCTCCTTCGCCGGTGATGACGAGGTCGGCGGATTTTAAATGTTTCTTTAATTGAGCGTATTCAGCGAAAAGTTCGAAACCCGGTTCCATGCAACCGCCCAGAAATGCGCAAAATCCAAAGCCCAGACCACCCGCTGCACCTGCACCTGGCTCGCAGGCAAAGTCGCGTCCCAATTCGTTTTTCACCACCGTGGCCAGACGGCGCAACGCTTTTTCGGCGAGTGGGAAATCCTTTTTGATAAGACCTTTTTGGGGGCCGTAAATGCGGGTGCAGCCGTGCCTGCCCAAGAGTGTGTTTTGCACATCCACAGCCACGAGCAACTCCTCGAACAAGTATGGTTCTTTTGGTGCCCGCAGGGTTTTGAGCGAGTGCAGTTCTGTCCATTCAACGATGGGTTTTCCGCTGCGATCAATAAACTCCCAGCCCAAGGCGCGGGCCAATCCGAATCCAGCGTCGTTCGTGGCGCTGCCGCCGATACCGACCAGGCAACGTTTGGCACCTTTGTTTGCAGTTGCAAGAATTGCCTTGCCGATTCCAAAAGTGTGCAGGTTGAACGGGTGATATTTTCCGGGGGGCAATTGGGCGAGGCCGTTGATGCGAGCGGCTTCGATGATGGCGGTTTTGGTTTTTGCATCCCACCACCACTTGGCGGTGCAGGGGCGGTCGGCGGCATCGACTGTTTTGATGGTTTGCAATTTCGCGGAAAGAGCTTCACCCATGACAGCCCCAAAACCATCGCCGCCGTCGCTCATGGGCAGGAGTTCCAACATGTCCTGGGGCCGTGCCTTGCGCCAGCCGCGAGCAATGGCTTCCGCGGCACGATGTGCAGTAAGCGTGCCTTTAAATTTATCCGGAACGATCAGGACCTTCAGTGACATGGCCCAAGTTTAGAGAATTGTGGGGTTATCTCGCGAGTGAATACTGCGTGGCATGTTGGTGTACGATTCACAAATTCAACGATGTGGGTACAAAGGTTGAAGCCGTCCTGCATTCCGGGTAGAGTGGCAACCAGTTTTACAGCAAACGGGATGAACTTTAAAAAGCAGGTTCTTGCGTGGTTGTTGGCATTGCTTGTGGCATTTCCCTTGCCGGCGGCAGTCGTTTACATTCCATCCACAGCCCAACCACCAGCATCCAATAGAGAATTCCGCGCCATGTGGATCGCCACCATGGTGAATATCGATTGGCCTTCCAAGCCCGGTTTGCCAGTACCTCAGCAGAAGGCGGAACTGCTCGCGATTTTGGACTGTGCAGTGAAACTGAATCTAAACGCGGTCATTTTCCAGGTGCGGCCAGGCAGTGATGCCATGTATGCCTCAAGCATCGAGCCGTGGTCGTATTATCTGACTGGTGCAATGGGCAAGGCTCCGGCACCGTTTTATGATCCCCTCGCGTTCGCAGTAGAAGAGGCCCATAAGCGAGGATTGGAGCTTCATGCCTATTTCAATCCGTTTCGGGCGGCTCAGCCTTCCAAAAAATGGCAGTTCTCCAGCAATCATATCAGCAGGACACGGCCGGATCTGGTTCGACAATATGGAAATTTGCTTTGGCTGGATCCTGGCGAAAGGGAGGCTCAGGACCATGTGTTGAAAGTCGTGATGGATGTGGTGAATCGCTATGACATTGATGCCGTTCACTTCGACGATTATTTTTATCCGTACAAGCAGCAGGATGCGCGGAACAGGGATATCGATTTTCCAGACTCCAAGACCTGGAAGCGTTTTGTTGCCGGGGGCGGAAAGCTGAGTCGTGATGATTGGCGTCGCGAGAATATTAACTCCTTTGTGCACCGCGTTCACGATTCGATCCATGCTGCGAAGCCATGGGTGAAATTCGGCATCTCGCCATTTGGCATTTGGCAACCCGGTTATCCGCCGCAGGTAAAGGGGCTAAATGCGTATGACAGCATTTATGCAGACTCTCGCAAATGGCTAATGAACGGCTGGGTGGACTACCTGTCACCACAACTCTACTGGGCAGTTGAGTCGCCGGGACAAAGCTTTCCCGTCCTGCTGAAGTGGTGGTTGGAGCAGAATTCAAAGAATCGGAACGTTTGGCCTGGCATTGCTTCCGAGAAGGTTGGCAGAACATGGAAGGCCAACGAAATTATCCGGCAAATTCAAATCATCCGCGAACAGGCAGGAGACCGGGCTGGTGAGGCACTTTACAGTGCCGAGGGGCTGGTTCAAAATCGTGGCGGGTTGGCCAGTGCGTTAGCTCAGGGTGTGTACAGCCGTCAGGCACTTGTTCCTGGTTCGCCCTGGTTGAATTCCACAAATCCAGCACAGCCTAGGTTAACCGTGGCGGTTGGCGGCAAACTCAAGTGGGAAGCGGTGGGAAACGAAGCACCCTTTTTGTGGGTGGTTCAAATGAAGACCAAAGGCCAATGGCAGACCATCATTCTTCCGGAAAAGGTTAGAAACCATTCGCTTGCTGGAACGCCCGAAATTGTAGCCGTTACAGCTGTTAACCGCTCTGGAATGGCTGGTTTGCCTACGGTTTTGCAGCGCGAGGAGCATCCATCGAAGTAGCTGAAGAAGGGCAAAGGAAACTATTGCCAAATGGCGAGGGTGTGGCACTTTAAAGGCAGATTTGACTATGAATAAACCAAAGATTGTTGCTTATTTGAAACCCTCCTGCGGCTGGAGCATGGGTGTGCGTGCCATCATGCGCAAGTATGACCTGCCTTACGAAGACCGTGATATCATCAACGACCCGGTTCAACGCCAGGAAATGATTGAGAAGAGCGGCCAAATGCTCAGCCCTTGTGTTGAAATCAATGGCAAGATGCTGCCTGACATCAGTGGCGAAGAAGTGGAAGCCTATTTGTTGGCCAACAAATTGGTGGCTCAGAACAACGTGGCACCGGATGCACCGACGAATCAGCCCTGCGCCCACGAGATGCCGCAGAATTCTCCGCTCCAATTTAAGCGGTAAGCTAAAGTTCAATTTACAAAAAAAACGCGAAGGTGTGAGCCTTCGCGTTTTTTGTTTTAAGGAATGAGTCCGGTTTACTTCGCATCCGCAACTTTGATGTCGGGCATATCCTTTTTTGCAACAGCCCAGGCCTTTGTTTCATCAGCAGGCAGGCGTTTTACCTCAGGATTGCGGAACATGACGACGCTGCCTTGGTTGTGTTGCTGGAACGCGACGTGGCCGGACATATAGGTGCCTTTTTCGTCGATGAAGTCGGTCACGATCTTGTCGTTGATCTTGATGATGATGTGATTGCCGATGGCGATGACATGCTGAGTCCACCAGGTATCGTCCTGGACGAGTTGTTCGGTGATTTTGTGGAAATTGTAGAGGCTGCCGGTTTTCTGAGGATCGGGGCTGGTGTTCTCCACCTGGGATTCGTAACCTTTCGGCCAGCCTTTGCCAAGTGCGGCCCGGAAGTACATGCCACTGTTGCCGCTATGGTTAAGCTTTACTTCGGATTTGAATTCCAGATTGGTGTAGGTGTTGGGGCTGAACAAGTGGCTGACAGGTCCCTGACCGACGAGAATGCCATCCTTGATTTCCCATTGGCCGGGATCAGGAGCGGTGAAGCCGCTGAGGGTTTTGCCGTCAAAAAGTTTGATCCAACCATCTTGATCGGGCTTTTCGGGGAGAGGATTTCCGGGATCTCTCGATCCTGCTGCAGCTGAAACCAGATCCTGGCTGATGCGAGGACTATTGGCGTCTTGAGCATGCGTGAGCGTGGCTGAGGCCAGCAATGTGAGTGCGAAGGAAAGACCAAGAGTGGTGCGTTTCATATTATTAAAAGTGTGAGGCGAATTATTAGCCGAAGTGGTAACGGATGACAATAATATTGATAGTTACGCACTTGTACACCAACTTTCTGCCATGCGAATGGTGACATCCGTTTCCGCCATGCAGAGATTGGCGAAGAGTTGGCAGCGTAAAGGCGTGAGAGTCGGTTTTGTGCCGACGATGGGATATCTGCATGCAGGGCATCTGAGTTTGGTGAAACGTGCGCGTCAGATTGTGGGTAAACAGGGGGTGGTAGTGGTAAGCATCTATGTAAACCCGACCCAATTTGCACCGACAGAAGATTTGTCCCGCTATCCACGCGATTTGGATGGCGATAAAAAATTGTGTCGTGAAGCGGGGGTGGACATTATTTTCGTGCCCGCCAGCAAGGAGATGTATCCGCCGGAAGGTGGGGGATTTAGCACCTACGTGGTTGAGGAGAACCTATCGAAGAGCATGGAAGGGGAATCGCGACCGACGCATTTTAGAGGAGTTACCACGGTGGTGGCGAAACTGTTTAATATTGTGCTGCCCGAAGTGGCCGTATTTGGAGCCAAGGATTTTCAGCAAGCGGCTGTGGTGCAACAAATGGTGCATGATTTGAATTTTCCTTTGAAGATTGTCGTGGTTCCGACACATCGGGAACCGGATGGATTGGCGATGAGTTCAAGGAACAAGTATCTTTCCTTGGAAGAGCGGCCGCAGGCGCTGGCGTTATCACGGGCGATTCAGCAAGCGCAGAGACTCGTTCACCATTCCAAGCGGCCCATCGCCGCTGAAAAATTGCAAACGACACTCGCCAAACTCATTTCTGAACATCCGGCAGCACGGATTGACTATATCGCATTCTTTGACCCGCAAACACTGCGGCCGTTGGAGAAAGTGAGCCGTGGAGTGCAAATGGCATTGGCGGTGTTCATCGGAAAAACGCGGTTAATCGACAACGCGAAACTTTGATATGAAACAATACGATTTCCTGGTATTGGGCAGCGGCATTGCGGGGCTGACCTTTGCCTTGAAGGTGGCGCAGCGCGGCAAGGTGGCCATCATTACTAAAAAGAATCGTGCCGAGTCGAACACGAATTACGCCCAGGGTGGAATAGCTGCCGTTATCAGCAAGGAGGATACTTTTGAAAGCCATGTGCGCGACACGCTGGAGGCCGGGGCTGGTTTGTGCAAGGAGAGCGTTGTGCGAACGATTGTTGAGGAAGGTCCGGCGCGCGTTCACGAACTGATTGAACTGGGGATGAAGTTTTCCGAGCGTGAAGTTCCGGAATCGCATGGCATGAAGGAACTGGATCTTGGCAGGGAAGGCGGGCATTCCAAGCGACGTATTCTGCACGCCAAGGATGTCACCGGTCGGGAGATCGAGCGGGCGTTGCTGGCGAATGTTGCAGCGCAGCCGAATATCGCCATTTTTGAAAATCACTTCGCAATCGATTTGATCACCAGTCAAAAGCTGGGGAAGCCCGGACCGAATCGTTGCCTGGGTGTTTACGTGTTGGATAAGGCGAGTGGCAAGGTGGAGACGTTCGTTGCACCCACGGTTTTGCTGGCGACGGGGGGATGTGGAAAGGTTTATCTTTACACGACCAATCCGGATATAGCGACGGGTGATGGCGTGGCAATGGCGTATCGTGCTGGCGCGGCGGTGGCCAACATGGAGTTCATCCAGTTCCATCCCACCTGCCTGTTTCAGCCCAAGGCCAAATCCTTTTTAATCAGTGAAGCGGTGCGCGGGGAAGGCGGAGTGCTCAAAACGATTGAAGGTGTGGAATTCATGGATAAGTATCATCCACTGAAATCCCTGGCCCCGAGGGATATTGTGGCACGAGCGATTGACAGCGAGATGAAACGGAGTGGCGCCCCGTACGTGCATCTGGATATTACACATAAGCCGGCGCCGTTCATCATCGACCGGTTTCCCAATATTTATTCCACGTGTTTGAAGTATGGAATAGATATCACCAAGGAACCGATTCCGGTGGTTCCGGCGGCACATTATCAGTGCGGCGGGGTCGTGACCAATGTGGATGGGGAGACGGGCATAGCCGGTTTATACGCCGTGGGAGAAGTTGCCTGCACCGGGTTGCACGGAGCGAATCGGCTGGCGAGCAATTCTCTTTTGGAAGCATTAATCTGTTCGCATCGAGCGGCGCTGAAGATTTTGTCGAAGCCTGTAGCGCCCGTCGATGTGGATTTACCTTCCTGGCAATCCGGCAAAGCATCGAATCCAGACGAACTGGTGGTGGTGACGCATAACTGGGATGAAATTCGCAGAATCATGTGGGATTACGTGGGAATTGTGCGGACCAACAAGAGGTTGCAACGCGCCAAGAAGCGGATTGCCAATTTGCAGGAGGAAATTCAGGAGTATTACTGGGATTTTATCGTGACCAGCGATTTGCTGGAGTTGCGGAATATCGCGACCGTAGCGGAATTGATTATCGATAGCGCCTTGCAAAGACCGGAGAGCAGGGGATTGAATTACAATTTGGATTATCCGAATGCGGACCCTGCCTGGGCACAACGTGATACAGTGTTAAGAAAGTCTTGAAAAGTTCTGCGTTCAGGGTAGTTTTGACAGGCTGCGCGGTTAGCTCAGTGGTAGAGCATTACCTTCACACGGTAGGGGTCGCAGGTTCGAAACCTGCACCGCGCACCATCTCTCTTCTATAATTATTCAAAATTTGTAACCGGCACCAAGAGTTATAAAAATTGATTGGCTGAGATCCAACTCCACTGTGCGGCCGCTGAAGTTATGCTCGTAAGAGCTCAAGGTTTGGAATTGCACACCGCCTTCGGCACTCCAGCGTTCGGACAGTTGCCATTCCACTTTTGCGTTCACGTAACCGCCGTAGAGCATGCTTAAGTCATGACCGCTTCCCGAACCGGTGGCGGTGCCCCCGCCGGTAATGAAAGCGGTTTCGGACCAGGACGCCGAGCCATTTACCAGCGCTGCCGCGAGACCGGCGGACAAAGACAAATTCACAGTATTGCAGAGGGGAAATTCGACATACGGTCCGAGGCGCAAGCCCCAAATATTTGCATTGAACTCCCGGTTGCCCACGATGGCTGCACCGCCTGGCAGGGCTGCGGCTGTCGAACTGACGGGGGTGGAACCGATGACAAATCCCGGGCCGTCAAAGCTGCCCTGGTATGCAGGTGGTGCTTGCGGAGGCGTTGTCCCCGGAGTGAATGCGTAGGCATCGGTGGTGCGGGTGGCACTGCCGAAGAAACTGCTGTGATCATTCAGATCCACCCTCAAGTAATTGGCAGCGACTTCGAGGCCGTAGGTCATCTTGCCGTGCTTCCCGAGTTCCCGATTGTAGACAAACTCTGCGCCGTAGTTCGCATCGCTACGATCAACACCGTTCGGGGATGAGACATTCGCGCCCACACTGGAACGGTTCATCAGAATGGTATTACCGGAAATCTGGCTGGCGCTGTTATCATAACCCCAGTTCCAGGTTTGGCCGTCAACACTGCCGCTGACATCCTTATACACATAACCGTTGTCATAATTATATGGTTTGCCATTCGGGGTGGTGCGCTGGTTCGGATGCAGCGTCAGATTGCCCAGATTCTTGAATTTGGCAGAGATGTTGAATCCGGCACGTGCTGCGAAACTGAAATGGTTCGGGCTGTTCGTGTTCGTGTCGGACTGTTCGGCCATGGCGGCTGTTGGAACAGCCAGGGTGCAGGCGGCCAGGATGAATGAGGTGCGATGATGGTGATTCATATTCGTAATCAAGGATTAGTTGGCCACAATCACACGATAGAACCGGTTGCCGCCTTGTGACGGGCTGCTGTCGGTCTTGGGTGGGCCGTCATCATACCATTGAGTGACGTTGGCGGTCGCAGTGACTGAAGGCGTGGCGACCTTCCATGTTTGTAGGTTGTCGTCGCTATAGATGATGGTGTAAGTCTTTCCTGGTACCGTGGCGAATTCGATCACCAGGCGAGGGTTGCCCGCGATACGCGTATCAATAAAGGAACGGGTAATCGAGAGACCGTTGCCTTGAGCAGGAGCGGACTGTGCGGGCAGGACGGCTTCCACATCCAGCACGCTGGTAAATGGTTTGCGGTCCGGCACATAATATTCGAGGGTGAAAACAACGGTTTGGCCCGGATTCAGCGGCGCGTTGTATTGCACAAACGGTTTGACGCCATTCGTGCCGCTCGCATTGTAAAGTCGAACCCCAGTGCGAAGGCCGCCCACGTTCAGACGCACGGCAGCCACGGTGCTGGCACTACTGTTGGTTATGGTGACCCGCTGCTCATAAAGCCCGGTCTGCGGATTGAGCGCAATCGCACCACCGAGAATGCCGAACTGCGGTCCTGTGACCGCTGTAATCACCTGGGAGCCGGCTCCTGTGCCGTCATTGTTGGCCATATTAGGATCAACGGTGCTTGAGACTGCGTGCGCACGGTTGGTGAATGATCCACTTGCCGGAGCTTTTACAGTAACCGTGAAATTGGTGGCGGCACCGTTAGTCAAGCTGGCAATCGTCGGCCAGTTGACTACGTTGCTGGAGAGCAGACCTCCACCAGTCGCACTTACAAAGGTCACATTCAGCGGCAACATATCGCTGACCACGACATTGCTGGCTGTCGATGGTCCCATGTTCGTCACTGTGATGGTATAGGTCAGGTTGGTGCCAGGCGTTACCGTGGCCGGTCCTGACTTGCTTACAGCAACGTCAGCCTGTGGTGTCACGGTAGTTGTGACAATCGAGTTTGAGCTGCTTCCATCATTGTTGGAAGGCACCGGGTCACCCGTGCTTGAAGTAGCGGAAGCTGTGTTGGTAAACGATCCACTTGCTGGCGCTTGGACAGTCACGGTGAAGTTGGTCACTGCACCATTGGCCAACGAATCGATGGCAGGCCAGTTGACCACGTTGCCGGTGGGGATGCCACCATTGGAAGCATTCACGAAGGTCACACTCAAGGGCAGGGTGTCACTCACGACCACGTTGCTCGCCGTCGAAGGACCGAGGTTGGTGACGGTGATGGTGTAGGTCAGATTGCCACCAGCCAGGACGGTGGCATTGCCGGTCTTGAGAACTGCAATGTCGGCCTGAGGTGTCACAGTCGTTGTCACGGTCGAACCAATGCTGCTTCCGTCGTTGTTGGAAGGCACTGGATCACCCGTGCTCGAAGTGGCTGAAGCTGTGTTGGTGAATGATCCGCTGACTGGCGCTTGAACGGTCACGGTGAAGTTGGTCACTGCGCCATTGGCCAACGAATCGATGGCAGGCCAGTTGACCACGTTGCCGGTGGGGATGCCACCGTCGGATGCGCTCACGAAGGTCACACTCAAAGGTAGAGTGTCACTCACCACCACGTTGCTCGCCGTCGAAGGACCGAGGTTGGTGATGGTGATGGTGTAGGTCAGATTGCCACCAGCCAGGACGGTGACATTGCCGGTCTTGAGCACTGCAATGTCGGCCTGCGGCGTCACAGTTGTGATGACTGTTGCAGCCGGAGCGGTGCCGTTGTTATTCGTCAGATCAGGATCGCCTGTGGCAGCAGCTGAAGAGGCAATATTGGTCAAAGTGCCACTGACCGGTGCGGCGAATGTCACAGTGAAGTTGGTTGTGCCGCCACTTGCCAACGCAGCAATAACTGGCCAGGTGACTACGCCACCATTATTTGTGCCGCCATCGGAGGCGCTCACGAATGTGCCAGTTAGAGGCAGAGCGTCGGATGCCACCACGTTACTCGCCGTGGCTGGTCCCAAATTGGTGAGGGTGATGGTGTAGGTAAAGTTTGCTCCAGAAACCACGCTGGCCGGCCCGGTGCTGGTCGTGACCACGTCTGCCTGTGGGATCAGCGTCAATTGCAGGTTCAACGTGTTCGGTCCAGAAACAAAGGTTGGGGTCGCGTTTGTGGGGTAGTAGGCAGCTTTAGTCACGGTCACAGTCGCCGCGCCAGCCGCAATATTCGTCAGGCCGAATTGACCCGTCGGACCGGAGGATAGAACATTCGTCGCTCCCGCCGCATCAACCACCTGGACACTTGCGCCCACGATCGGCTGGCTCGTGGCTGCATCCGTAACTACGCCGGTTAGGGTGTTGGGAGTCAGTGTCAAATTCTGCGTGTTGGTTCCCACTACAATCGTCGGAGTAGTAATGGACGTGAGGTAACCGGTCTTGCTCGCTGTAATGCTGGCAGAACCCACCGCGATGTTGGTCACGCCATACTGTCCGGTCGCATCCGTGATGATTGTGTTCGTTTGACCGATTGCATCAATCACCTGGACCTTTGCTCCTGCAATAGGCTGGCTGGTGAATGCGTCCGTCACCAAGCCGGTGAGAGTGTTCGCGGACAGTTGCAAGTCAAGCGTGTTGGCTCCTGGCGCAATTGATGGAGTCGCGGTTGCTGAGGCATAACCGACTTTGCTGGCGGTAACATTGGCGGAACCCACTGCAATCACTGCGATGCTGTAATGTCCCGTGCCATCTGTCGTGGCAGTGTTCGTCATGCCAAGATTATCAATTAACTGCACAGTCACACCAACAATCGGTTGAGCTGTCATGGCATCCGTAACGAGCCCCGTCAGAGTATTAGGTGTTAACTGTACGTTGACTGTGTTGGGGCCGGAGACAATCGTTGGACTCAAGTTTGTTGAAACGTAGCCGGTTCTGCTCACTGTCTCAGTAGCGGCACCAACCCAAAGGTGTGGAATGGTGTAGAAACCTGTAAGATCGCTGGTCGCGGTCTGCGTCACTACCAAACCATCCACTACTGAAAGCGTCGCAGCAGTAACTGGCTGACCTGTCAAAATATCGGTTACCAACCCGTTCAGATTCGCACTTCCCATGTAGCCGAAGTTCACGTTCGCCGCGTCCTGTCCTGCGTCGAGAACCACATTCACAACGTCTGGCGTGCCGATACCATCGGCATCGAAGGTTGGATTCACGCCGGTTGGCAGCGTGGAGAGATCCACCGTGATCCGGTAAGTGTTCGATACCAGGTTACTGATGAGGTAGGAGCCATCCGCGGCGGTAACAACAAACTGTTCGCCAGCTTCACGCACACCGTTGCCGTTAACATCCACAAAGACCTTTACACCGGACAGGAGCGGTTCACCCGACTGCAGGATGCCGTCGCCGTTTATATCGTTCCACAAGTAACCACTGATGGAACCGCTGCCGATGTAACCAAAATCAACGTTGGTGATATTTTGTCCATTGGTCACGGTGAGACTGATGGCGTTGGCGGTATTCGTGCCATCCAGGTCGTAAGTTGGCCGGACACCTGCTGGCAGGGTATTCGTATCCACGCGCACCACATAGTTGGTGGCAGCGAGGCTCGTGATTTGATATTGCCCATTGGTGGCGGTGAGGGTGAAAGGTTCGATTGGCTGCCGCACGCCATCGTTGTTCAGATCCACGTAGGCAATTACATTATAAAGCGGACTGTCCTCGAAATCATTAGTGCCGTTTGAGTTCGCATCATAGTAGATGGTGCCGCTGATGTTAGCACCTATGTTCGTGATGCTGGCGATACTCTGGACGGGTGGAACCGGGTTGCCAAACTGATCCACGCCGAAGCTGATATCTGCTGTATTCAGCGCTGGCTCGCATGACCCGGTGACCTTGTTGGTGACGTAAATGTTGGTGCTGGCACCTGCGACCAGCGACGGGAAGCCAGTCCAGAGCAGGATGCCGCCACCGGAACCGGTGGGGGGCACGCTGGCTCCAACAAATTGGAAGCAGCTCGCACTAAACTGATCCTGCAACGGCCAGCTGGTGATCGTGGTATTACCGATATTTGTGACGGCGATTTGGTAGACAAGGGTGTCGTTAATATAAGCCGGGCCAGAGAGAGGTGAAACCAATGTCTTTGTGAGGGAAATCGCGGGACTGATGTTGGTTGCGGCCACTAGAACTGGACCGACGTTGGTGGTGCCGGATACAGACACGGAATTGGTCACAGGACCGGCGCTCGAGGCAGTGAAGAACGTGCTGATGGTGACGCTCTGGCCCGGGTTTAGCGGGCCGAGATTTGTCCAGGTCAGAGTGCCAGGAAGCGTGGTGCCATCGGGCGAAAGGGTGGCGCTGACGAACTGAAGTCGAGCTGACGGGAAGGTGTCCGTGAGTTTCACATTGGTGACAGTAACCGAGCCGGGATTCACCACCTGAATATTGAACTGCACGTTTTGACCGAGCAGCACATTCCCGTTTGCTGGGTCAACAAGTGTTTTGAATAGACTGATAACGGGGTTTGGACTCGCTACCGTCTTGATGATCGCACTGTCGCTGCTGGTGTCGAGAGGGTTGGTTGGATCGGTATAAGTAACAGTCAGGCCGCTGCCAGCAGGTGCGTTTAAGGTGCCGTCATTTTGAACTGTGGCACTGGTGTTGGCTGGGATGCAGGCCTTGAAGACACCTGAATTCGCGTCCGTTTCGCTGAGAATAATTGTTTCACTATCACCGCTGCTGGTGGTGATGACCGCTGTCACGGTTTCGACCGCGGTTGGATTCTGGTTCATGTTCGCATCCACCACCTCAACGCAGATCGTTTGGTTTGCGTTGTAGCTATAGGTCGGGTTATCGAGGGCATCAATGAACGTGGTGACGCTGGGCGTGCCACCATCGGGGAATGCCACAACAATGGAGATGCCAGCTGAGTTGGTGATTCCTTCCGTGCCTTCATAAGCGATGGCTTGGATGTTATGCACTCCCTGGAAACTATCGGCGTCCCAGGCGTATTCATACGTCTTGACGCAGCCATCATCGGCCACGACCGACGAATTAGTGAGGGAGACATTCAAGGTATTCAAGCCCGGATCAGTGATGGAAAGATGAGCATGGGTGACGTCATATGAGCCGAATGGATCACTGACGCTGGAACGCACATAAACAGTCTGGCCATTGAAGGCGCTGTTGATTGGATTGCCCGCCGGGTATGGGGCATCATAGAGATCTAGAGCATCAATATTGATGATGGTGGTGGTTGGCAGATTGATTGCGGACGGTTTTGTCGTGCTGTCGTACTGTATGGAGAAGCTGGCCGCAGCTTCGTTATTGGTGACCCAAAGAGTGATCGCCTGACCCGGAGGGACGGTGACATTCGTGGTGAGAGTGCCCATCCAGGCGAGCGTTCCGGAACCGCTGTTGTAAATAGGGTTGATCAGAGTCGCGAAAGTGGTACCGCCATATTGCAACACCGCAGTGACATTCGGAGTGGCGGATAGGGAACCGCTGGTGACCTGCACGTAATTGGTAACTGCGATGGTTTGGCCGGCAGGGAGGATGAAACTCTTGCACATTGCCGGAGACTGGGTGAAGAGAGTGTTATTCGTACCACTGCCACCTCCGCTGCTGATTGATGCGGGCTTGATGGGCACTACTCCAATTGCCCACTTGTCGTTTACAGTCCAAGCCATCGTAGTGCTGGCAGCACCTGGTTGCGTGCTTGAACCACCAGAAATGGCTGCTTGTGTTTGATTCCATCGCTGGGTTTGACCTGCGCCCGGGGTAACAGAGGCGCCAGCGGAGACTGTGTCGAAAACCAATTCGCCCGAAGCAGAACTTACCGACACGGACGGTGAACCTGAGCTGGAAGAAGTGCCTGTGAAATTGCCAAGTGGCGCAGTCTGACTGACGCCGGTGAAGGTTGCTGCACCAGCAACAATGTTTGCGCTTCCGCTTAAGGTGACCACCACGTTATTGGAACCGACAGGCGGATTTGGCAAACTCCAGATTTCAGCGCGCGGTTTGGGATTGCCCGGTGCGGTCGCTCCTCCCACATTGGTGAGATTGATTCCGCCATAGGTAACTGAGCTTACTGTTGTGGAGTTGTCAGTGGACACGCCTACCAACAGAAGACCGTTTGTTCCAGCGCCCGTGGTATGGGCAAAGGTCAAGCTGGAGCCGTTCCCATTCGTGGAAGAGGAGGCGTTCAGGGTAATCGTTGCAAAGCTGCTGCTGGCGCCTACCAAGGTGGAGCTGTTGGCTGTCGTGGTGTCAGCTGTTGCCACGGGGTCGATACGGTCGAGGCTTTGGCCGGGATCGCTTAAGTAAAGTTTTTTGATTTCAACCGGGCGGACGATGGAGGCTGTGGCCGAGCAATTTTCACCCAGCGCGCCGTTGTGGTCGACTTGCAGGTTCTGACCTGGTTGGGCGTAAAGGGTGCCATCCTGCGTGCCGCTGCCGGTGGTGGTGGAAGAAGGGAGCGGAGTAGTGTTACGGAAAACGCCGGTGTTGGTGCCGGTTTCAGTCAGAGTGACAAATTCCACGTCACCGTTGGATATATTCTTTACCAACAAGGTCAACGTTTGAGCGGTCGTAGAATCAATATTGAGGGAAGTGTCAGAGAGAGTAACATACAAGCTGCTGTTTTGAGCGTAGGCGATTACTGAATTGCCGAGGGCATCGCTGAAGCTCAAGTTACATGACGGTGGTGGGGGCAATACAGCAGCAACATCCTGGGCTTGAACAGAGCCATTGGCCGTAGTGACCAGAACGGAATTTGAAATGCTGGTGGCGGAATTCACGGTGACTCGGAATTTCACACTGACAGCGCCGTTTGCAGGGATGTTCTGCAACTGAAAGCCTGACTCGTCGAGCGGGAATGGAGTGACGCCGCTGTCCCCGATGGCAACTCCGTTGGTGGTGCTGGTGCCTGTCACATAGGTGACATTGGCAGGCAACGTATCACTCACGACGGGGTTGGTAATTATAATCGCGCTGCTGTTAGTGAGAGCGATGGTGTACTCCACAGTGTCGCCCCAACCGATTCTGCCATCATTATTCAGGTCGGTGACCAACTGAGAACGTTTGGTAACCGCCGGCAATGCAGCAGCTGAGACGGTTGCGTGCGCTGAATCGGAATTGGCGGTGATCGGATCTGTGTAACCAACCTGGAGAGCATTCCCGCTCAAGGCCAGTAGAGTACCATCATGAGCCCCAGCGCCCGAGGTGGTGGATGAAGCAAGCGGCGCGGTGCTTTGAAAGATGCCCGTGTTGACGCCAGTTTCAGCGAGAGTCACTGACTCCACGTCACCATTGGAGAGATTGGTTACTGCTACAACCAAGGTTTGAGCGGTGCTGGCATTGGTGTTCTGCGCAGTGTCGGTCAATTTAACGTAAATGCTGTTGTTGATGAGGTAGGATGATACGGGCGTACCGGAGGCATCGGTAAACGCGATGGTAACAGTTGGATACTGATTGGTGGAGGGCGATACGACAACGGTGTCAGTGCTTATCACCGGCTGTCCGGCTCCTTCGGCTGAGACCGTGTTCGTGATGCTGGTGATGCCGCTATTGATTATTGTCCGAAATTTGATGTCCGAGTAACCGCCCACAAGGATCTGCGGCAGGACCAATCCATTCTCGTCCAGCGGGAAAGCAGTATTTGCAGGTGGCACCAGATTATCGGCTACTGGAACGCCATTCACTGTGGTGGAGTTCGGCACATAGTTAATTGTGCTGGGCAAGCCGTCGAGCACGAGTACGTTGCCGAGAGCCAGCATGCCTTCGTTCTGCACGTGAACCGTATATTCCAAAGTATCACCCCAACCGGACAAGCCGTCGCCATTCAGATCGACAGCCAGGCGGGAAGTTTTCAAAATTTTTGGGACCGGGAAAGGGATGATCGTATTGCCAGCATCAAAGTAGGGAGCACAACATCCGGCTTTGGAAGCGTCTTCACCCCAAGCTGCGGCGAAGGTGGTGCCATCCGCTGTAAAAATGCGGGCTCCAGTCATGTTTTTGGTGGTCGGATTATAAACTGTCTGAAATTGATAAGCGGCGAGGGAATAGGCGACGTTGTAGTGTTGTCCATTCGGCGCGATGTTAGGGCCGACGGTATAATTGCCGCTGTAATTTACGTAGATGGTTGTGGGTTTGGTTGGGGTGATCCATACCGGGCTGCCATTTGCATCGGGGCCGGCAGGAGAAGCAAGATCATCTGATCCAGGCGCCCAACCGACGACAATCAGAGGTGTTAACGCGGCTTCCGGCAGAAGAGCGTAACCCCAATCATGAGTGTTATTGGCAGTGTTCGTTCCGCCGGCGTCGTTGGCACCAACAGCATAGAAGGGCAGACCATTGGTGGTGTAGAAGTGGGCGCCGGAATTCAACGGCATGGGGAACTTATAATTATTGCCCGCTGGCACTGAGAGGGCACCGGTGCCAACCTTGGTGGCATAAAGAACGTTGATGTTTGTGCTGTAAGGATTGAAGACGAAGACATCGTGAACTTCGGACGAGAGGCTGGTGCCAACCGGCGCGTAATAACTGGTATCCCACTGATTGAAGGGGCGAATCGCGAAGGTGCGCGATTGATAAGTTGAACCTATGCGCCCGGTCATTTGGTGGACTTGTACCGGCTTGCTGGCAGTAACCGTTGCGCCCGCGGCAACCCCACCGTTCACAAAATAGGAATCGCCGATATTCAAGGTGGTTGTGCGGTCAGGGACGCCATCTCCATTGGTGTCCACCTGCAAGGTGGTGCCGTTCTGTGACGCGATTATGTGAAGCGATGAGTAGGAGAAGCTTTGGATGGCGGGATTGACGTTCGTGCCAACGGGGATTTTGAAGAAAGTACCCCAGCGCGTGGTATCATAAACCTCAGTGCCACTCATCAGAAGTGTGCCGGGAGACAGCGCCCAGGCGGCACGTGTGACCGTCACGGCCTTGGTGGCGGCGATGCGATCGCGACCATCGTATTTAAGGACTGAAGGATTGCGAGGAAGGGAAACTATATTCGTAAGGACGATGACATCGCCAGGCTGCAGGATGTCGTTAGGATGTCCAGGAGCCACGCCGTTGTTGGTATTGCCATCACCCCAGATTTGAGTGGTTAGCTGGATGGGATTATTAATGTCGTTTTCATAACCGTCCTCCCAATGGTCGTAAATGATGACGGTATTAGTCGTCCCAACCGCGATGGAGATGATACTATTGAGATCTGTGCTGGCTGGTGTGCCGGTGGTGTCGATGCCCTTGACCGAGTTCTGGAAGTCTGTTTCAGGGAACGGCACAAAAAACTGCTGGACCACCTGTTGCAGCGCCTGGGCAGTGGCCGTGCCTTGAAACGCAAATGTGAAGAGGCATGCCGATATTGAGAGAGCCTGTCTGGCTCGTGACAGACTGCAAATAAAATGTTTCATTTTATACCGATGACTAAAAGTCATAGTGATTGATCAAGGATTGTTGAAACCGGCCTTACAGAAATGGCGTCGCGTGACTTGTGATGCCTCCCGCCGCACAGCAGGAGATTTGCCATGTGAATCGAAATACCCGCAAAATTAGATTTTTAAATAATCTTTATGAAACAGATAACAACTTTATATTCAGCATGTTATGATGTTGCGTGTGGAAAATGAAACGCATGGGGGATTTTTTTTAGCAAGTCTAATAAGGGCTTGGGTACGGAGTATGAAAATGGCTTATTATGTCGGGCAATGTCCTACAATGTTGGGCAGTGTCCTGTAAATTGACACTGCAAAGGAGGAATCCGAGGCTCAAAGGCGTGTTAATTCATCAAATCTACGGGCTCCAGGAGATGGCAAATCCGACCGATATCCGTGATCTTTCTGCACGCCAAAACCACTAGGGCGGGGATGGTTGCGGCTCACAGTGCGGTGGTCATTTCCGTCCGTTTGAAGGCGCTAAAGAACGCGGGAAGTTGGCAGCTTTTAGGGCATCAATGCTCTGGATGCGAGTTGCATGTTTGCGACAATTGGTGGTTCCTCTTTGGCATTCGCTGTTTTGCCTCTTCAGCCCACCGCATTTGAGCCCAAAGTTCAGGCTGATCGTAATCGAGTTGCAGGGCGTTTAGCTGAGTAATCTTATCAGCATATAATATTTCAAAAATGATTTGACGTATGGGTTTTATTTGGGAGGATGCCGTATCTACTGAAAGCCAACGCAATACTTGGGTTGTGAGCGAATGCTCATAACTTTGGGACGTTTGTTGTTTACTTTTGGTTAACAATCTTCAGAACAAAATGCCGTGAAAAAACCTACCCACAATTCATTAGGATTCATTCCGACTGGTATATGCCTCTTCGCTTGTATTCTAGCCAGTCCTACCAAGGCGGCAAATTACTATTGGGACATTAATGGCACTGCCGCTGGGTCGGGTGGGGTAGCGCCGTCTGGTTTATGGGAAGGCGCAAATTGGGCCACTGTTTCCGGCGGCACCGCTGCCACGGGCAATTGGATGGAGGACAACTTTCCAAGGTTTGCTGCTGCCACTGATACCACCAGCCCTTATACCGTCACCGCCAATGCTAATCACACCGTTGTCGGCATGCTTCACGGCAACGTTGCTGGAACCGTTACCATTACTGGCACAGGCGTTTTTACCATCGATCCTACTGGCGGTGCCGGGCCAGGTCTGAATCAGCAGGGCTTTTTTGGCGGAACCGGAACCGGCATTGGTTTTCTGAAAATCCAGAGCAAATTAACGGGCACCGGTGGAGTCCAATCCCAATCTGGACAAATCTTCCTGGATAACGCCGGCAATGATTACACCGGTGGCACAACGATAAATTCCGGGCTTATAAACTTTAACAGCACTGGCTCCTTTGGAACCGGTCTGATTACCGTGGGCACCGGGGGAAGTGCGCTGATTGCTGAAGCGGATGGCATTACTATTACCAATGATTTCTCCGCTGGTGTGACAGGTGGCTTAAATTTATCCACAACCGGTCACCCGTTCACCACCACCTATAGTGGAAACTGGAATTTGGGCCAGTTTACCCTGTCCCTCGGGGTTGGCGGTGGCGCCGACAATACTGCAAATCTCACTGGCACCATCAGTGGGACGGGTGGCCTATCTAAACAGTCACAGACAACCGCCGGCACTTTGAAGCTTTCCGGTGCCAACACCTACGGTGGCCCCTCAACCATTAGCTCAGGTACTCTTCAGATCGGCAACGGTGCAGCGCTGGGTTATTCGGCCACCACCGTTGCCAGTGGTGCCGTAATTGATCTGAATGGTGTAGCGAATATCAATGCAGCCCTCCTGCTGAACGGCACCGGAATCAGCAGTGCTGGCGCGCTGGTTAACAGCAATTTATCCTCGTCAGCAGTCCTCATTCAGGGGGATTCCGTGGCGGGGGCAACACTCACTGCCGCAGGTAGTGGCATTACCGCGCCAGCCACTGTAACGGTTACTGGCGGCGGCGGGAGCGGGGCCACTGCGGCGGCGGATCTCGGCGTGACTGCCGCAAGCTTCACCATTACGGCTGGCACCCAAAAGTACACAGCGGTACCGACGGTCACGATTAGCGGCGGCGGCGGATTCGGCGCTACAGCCACGTGCGCCCTGGCTGGTGCATCTCCCAGTGTGATCAGCACCACCATCACCGTGACTGGCGCGGGCGATTGGTTTACCGGCACACCAACAATCACATTTAGCGGCGGCACAATCGGGACAGCTGGCACGGCTCCGACCGGCACCGGCAACGCAACCCACTTTACGTTGAGAAGTGTTTCCATCACTGCCCCAGGCAGCGGTTACACATCCGCGCCAACTCTGACACTCAGCAGCGGAACGGGTACTGCCGCCGCGAAACTCTCCTCCGTAAATCTGGCCAGCGCGACCAGCGCGGGTGGCCCCGGGGATACTACCATCAATACCATCATCAGTGGGGCCGCTGCCGCCACCTTCACCAAGGTTGGAGCGGGCACCATGACCCTTAACGCGGTGAACACCTATAGTGGTAATACGATCGTTAGCAGCGGTACACTTGTCTTGGGCAGTTCTGGAACCATTAATAGCACACCGATTATTAATATTGCTGCGGGTGCAACCTTTGATGTATCTGCCATTAGCTCCTACACTCTCAGCAGCAGCACAACGCTCCAAGCCATTAGTACGACTGTCCCGGCTACCATCAAAGGCGGAACCAGTGTGAGTCTGGCCTCGCGGCCCGTCGCGCTGGCCATCGTTCCGACAGCCTTCACCGGGGATACCGCGCATCCAGCTTTGGTAATTTCCCAAGGCTCTTTGACTCTGAACAACAATGTGATTACGGTCACAAATTCTGCTGCTACTCCCTTGAATGTTGGAACCTACCGGTTGATTCAAGTGGGTGATGGAACCACGGGCGTCATCAGCGGCACCCCGAACTCTGTTCCTACGATACAGGGGACAGGTTTGGCTGCAGGCACCAGTGGATCGATCGTGGTCAGTGGCGGCAACGTAAACCTAATTGTGCAGACAGCACCGACTTTTTCCGGTTTGACTGTCAATCAGAGCATCGTTTACGGCACGACACCTCTGACCCTGAGCGGCACTCTCAGCGCCACTGGGCCAGTCTATCCTGACATCGGCGAAACGGTCACCGTCACCATCAATGGCAATGCTCAGACCACCACCATTAATGATGCGACCGGTGACTTTTCCATCAACTACAATCCCGCTACCATACCGTTTTCAGCCACTGCCTATGCAGTCACCTATTCGTATGCAGGAAACGCCACCTTGGGCAGGTCATCTGACGCTACAAAAACTCTGACCGTCACGAAAGCCCCGTTGACCGTTACTGCCAATGACCAGACGAAAACTTATGGTCAAACTCTGTCGGTCGGCACGGGCAAAACGCTCTTTACCAGCAGCGGATTGCTGAATGGACAGACCATCGGCACGGTCACTTTGGCCAGCACCGGCAGTGCGGCTACCTCGGCCGCGGGTGGCAGCTATACCATCACGCCCAGTGCGGCGACGGGTGGGACCTTCAGTGCCAACAATTATTCCATCACCTATGCGGCCGGTACGTTGACGGTGAACCCGGCACCGTTAACTGTTACTGCAAACAACCTTTCGCGGCCGTACGGCGCGACTAATCCCATCTTCACCGTCGCGTACACCGGTTTTGCCAATGGTCAAAACTTGGGAACCAGTGACGTTGCCGGAGCTCCAGTTTTGGGGACTGATGCGGATACCAACAGCCCCGTTGGTGCCTACGTTATCACCAACAATCTGGGCACGCTCACCTCGACCAACTACGCTTTGGCTTTGGTTGATGGCATAGTGACAGTGACCAATGCCGCCTCTACAAACGTGGTCTCGGTTTCGGCGAACCCGGTGGCCACCGGCAGCGCGGTGACTCTCACTGCAACTTTGAGCGCGGTGTCGCCCAGTTTGGCGGTACCAGACGGCGCGGTTCAATTCGTGCTGGATGGCACCCCGTTTGGTGATCCGGTGACCCTGACGAACGGCGTCGCCAACACGAATACCGCAGTCATTGCCCATGGCACTCATACACTGGTTGCCGAATATTCTGGAAGCACCAATGTGTTGGGGAGCACGAACAGTTTGAGTTCAAGCCTCGTGGTGAACATTGCACCTTCGGCTGGGGACGATGCGATTCAGCGTCCGGATGGTGCTGGCACCAAGGTTTCCATCGCCACCTTGTTAAGCAATGACACGGATGCAGATTCGGATGCGCTCGTGGTTACTGGCATTAGCACGAACAGCACTCAGGGTGGAACGATCAGCATGACGGCGACCGAAGTATTTTACACGCCACCAGGCACCAATGTTACAAGCGATACGTTTACTTATACCGTGGGCGATGGTTTTGGCGGCAGTGCCACGGCCACGGTTACCGTGACGATTGCTCCGCCAGACAATACGCAACCTTCCAATATCACCGGCATCAACACCACTGGTGATGGAAACATGCAGATCAATTTTGCCGGTATTCCCGGACGGAATTATTTGATCCAGGCGGCGACGAATTTGACTCCCAGCATTAACTGGACAACCATTGGCACCAATACAGCCGGTACGAATGGACTGTTCTTTTATATTGATTTGGATTCAACCAATTTCGCCGCTCGTTATTACCGTACGGCCCAGCCTTAGAGTGCGCATAAACCGTGTTGACTGCCTGGGCAGGTAACACAGGTTAAACGCATCAGCTTCAGAGAGGAGAACCTTAACGGGTTCTCCTTTTGGCTTTTTGGGGATGATTATCCGGCTCCGAGATAAACCGAAGTGCGGGTGCATTTGAATGGATTTTGGTGAATGATTGATGTGATCAAACCGATACCGGAGGAATCAGAGCAGGCAGCCGATGAATCATATATCGATACGACGAAGAAGCTGTGGGAGATTTGGAATGGGTTGAGGAAGTAGCGGGAGAAAATTTCCACGTTCGGAAATTTCCAAGATCGTTGATTTAGTTTTTCTGGACTTCTGAAAGCCGGGCGCGCACCGATTGCGTGCAGGCGGAGTAGCTTTTCAACGTTATGAAGGTATGACGCAGTTGAGGATGGTATATGGCATGCGCCCAGCGGCGCTTTGGTGGCCTGGTTTCAGATCCGGACGGGCATACACTATCGTTGACCCAATTCAAATGATCGCACGGAAAGTGCCGAGCACTTTTTAAGCTCGCGCAAACCGCGCGCGATTCCAGGAAGCGTGTTCTCATCATGCCAACGCCAAAGAGATAATTATTCGTCGGCCTTTATACAGTGCCATTGCACTTTAAAGGAGCAGATGTTCGTCAGGAGTAGGTTTATTAGCGGGGCTTCTACTTTTCAGAATTGACCCATTGCAGTTTGCTATAGCGCAAAATCGTTTTAGAGTGGCGGGACTTCTGACTTGGTTATCATAACGAGGTCTGTTCAAAAAGGAGTTGAAAGAGATGTCATTCACTGCGGGGAAAATTGAATCCCGTAACGTGGCCGACATTTGAACAAAGTCGTACAAAAAGAAACTGAACCACGCGCCCTTCAAGGTTGCCTGTGTCCGGTTTGTCACGCCGAACGGCCGAAAATGGTCGAGTCGGCAACGAGAGAAATAAAAAATCAATCATATATATAAATGAAAGCAAATTATCTGAAGTGCCTTTGTGCCATCCTTGGGATGGTGGTGTCAGCTTCCGTGTCTGCGCAAACACCAGGAACATTGAAGTGGAAGTATCCGATTTCGGGTTATCATAACGCACCAGCAATCTCCCCCGTTACAGGCACGATTTACATCGGTTCCTGGGATAACAAACTCTACGCCTTAAATCCGGATGGGACACTCAAATGGACCTACACCACTGGTGGTTATATTGCCTGCGTACCGAGCATTGGCCCCGATGGATCCGTCTATGTCTCGAGTGCGGATAAAAAACTGTATGCCATAAACCCTGACGGCACATTGAAGTGGACATATCTGGCTGATGATACGACTGGTAATCTGGCTATTGGTTCGGATGGTACCATATACTTTGGAACGATAACTTATAACTCGTACCTATATGCTGTTAAGCCTGATGGAACTCTCAAGTGGCAGTTTCCAATTGTCGGCCAGGCTTACAATTCGCCAGCGGTTGCGTCCGATGGCACCATTTATATAGCAGAAGTCAGCGTTGCGGGTACTGACATCTTACTTCATGCCGTTACTCCAGCCGGAACAGAAAAATGGAACTTTGCCACTGACACCGGCCTATCATCCCCTGCCATTGCCTCGGATGGCACGGTTTACATTGGCTCGTTAGCCAATATGTTGTATGCTATCAATCCAGACGGCACTCAAAAATGGTCCTACTCAGCTGCGGCATCCATAGAGACTTCGCCAGTGATTGGTGTGGATGGGACTGTTTATGTTGGGGAGCTAACAGGAAACTTGTTGGCCATCAATCCAAACGGCACGTTGAAGTGGTCGCACTACAATGGATCTTACTTCGACCAGTCTGCACCGGCGGTTGCTCAAGATGGTACTATTTATTACGGGGCCTCCGAGCCAACTGGAAAAATCGGCGCTCTCAACAGTGGAGGAGGTTTGAAATGGTCGTACACGTCTATCGGCGGTATTTACTCGTTTCTGGCGATAGGCAACGACGGCACTTTGTATGTAACGGCAGATGACGGGTATCTTTATGCCTTGTACGGCACCAGCAGTCTGGCAAATTCCGCATGGCCCATGGGACAGAGAGATCCGGTGCGGAATGCGAATGCGGCGAGTCCGATCTACCCGCCCATCATAAACATCAATTTTGCGGCGGCGGACGTCGACAAGGTTGGATTTGCGGCCGTGGGCCTGACCACGAGCGACTTTTGGAACGGTTATCGGTTTCCAAATGTTGCCTCCGCAGCGGTGAGCAACCTCAAGTGGTCGGACTCCAGCAGTTCCACGGTTGGCGTCACGGTTAACAACGCGCCCGGGCAGTGGGGCAATCCGGTGAGCGATGGCATGTATGATGGCTACATTTATCCCCAGAACTGGGGCACTCTCACTGTGACTGTCACTAACCTGCCCGCAGGCATCTATGACTTCTACCTTTATGGCCACGGTGCGGCGAACGACCAAAACGCCATCTTCAGCCTTGTGAGCGGCTCGATCGACTACGGCACCAAGGCCACCACCAAGGTGGGTTCTACTTCCTGGAACAGCACGGCCTGGCAGGAGGGCCTGCAGTATGAGGTCATGCGAGGGGTTTCGGTAGCAAGCAATCAGCCGGTCACGATCAAAGTCCTGCCGGATGCCTCGGCCTACGGACCCCTTGCTATGATCAACGGCGTGCAGATTGTACCCGCCGGTTTGTTGCCCCCTGTAACCATGCCCACTACCAACCTGATGAACATCAACTTTGCGGCGGCGGACGCCGACAAGGTTGGATTTGCCGCCATGGGCCTGACCACGAGCGACTTTTGGAACGGTTATCGGTTTCCAAATGTTGCCTCCGCGGCGGTGAGCAACCTCAAGTGGTCGGACTCCAGCAGTTCCACGGTTGGCGTCACGGTTAACAACGCGCCCGGGCAGTGGGGCAATCCGGTGAGCGACGGCATGTATGACGGCTACATCTATCCCCAGAACTGGGGCACACTCACTGTGACCGTCACCAATCTGCCGGCGGGCACCTATGACTTTTACGTCTATGGCCACGGTGCGGCGGATGATCAGAATGCCATCTTCAACCTGGTCAGCAACTCAATTGATTACGGCACGCAGGCCACGACAGTGGTGGGTTCTGCTTCGTGGAATACGACCACCTGGATCGATGGCCAGCAGTATGTGCTCTTCGGTGGTGTTCCAGTGGCTAGCGGCCAGCCGGTCATACTCAACGTGCTGCCTGATAGCTCATCCTATGGTCCCATTGCCATGATCAATGGCATGCAGATTGCAAAGCGGCCTTAAGTAACAAAGTTCAATGCCTTTTGGCATGTTGTTTGAGCCCCGGTGCAAATTGTGCCGGGGCTTTTTTGGCTTTGGCCGGTTGAAGGCTGATTTTTGGGGTGTGATTGTGGGTGCGGGCTTAGAGGGCAGAGGGAACTTTTGTGCTCCAATATACGAACCGGTTGTTGCACTCCAGTTGCAATCCACGCGTGCCGCGGGCTGGGTCGCTGGGGCGTTAGGCGGTTTTGCTCACCATGAAATTTCCAGGACTTACAAAAAAGGGAATAATGTTCGCGGGTGTTATCTGTGTTCTTTACTGTCTTACGTACGGGTGGACTCGGTCGCACTGCATTCTCATTCACCGTGTCTCCGTCGAGACGGGTGGCGGTGGCAGCAAGCATTACTACCACGGCGTCAGAGGGGGCGACTTGGGACCGATCGTTATTTTGCAGAAGCCGGACGTTGCGGATCGTCAGCACGCGTTTGTCGAGGTGTGTTACCGGACGTTTACGCCTTTGCGCTGGACTGAGGCGCTGGTATGGCATTTCATTCCTATAGATGGTAACTAATCGTTGCAAAATCATTACATGGCTGACCGATTCACACCACGAGCGAAGCGATTGTTGATAATTGCCATGGTTACACCATGGCTGTTCCTGATCGTTTATTAGGGTGCGCCGATGTTGAACTCGCAGCGGAGGCATCTCATTGCGGTGGAGGAGCACATCAGTAAGATTACGCCCGAGTGGGAGTCTTTCCGGGTAAAACATGCGGGGCTTCAGGATGTGAAGCTATTCGCTTACACCGGAGGCGATGGCATGTTTGGAGCCAACGGAACTGTGGCGACCGACGAGGAACTTGCGCAACTGCGGAAGTTTATGGAGAGCACACATCCACCGCGACCGGTTTTCGTCGATACTGTCAGCGTGGTTGGGCCGGAGATTCTTGAGTTCCAGAGGAAAAATCAGCCGGTGAATGGAAAATAAAACAGATGATCGGGCGCTCGGCGAGTGCGTCCGCTTATGATCCAGGATTTTAGTCCCAGATACAACGTGTGCCTCCCTGGCGTCAAAAAGCAGATGAAATGTTCCCTGAGTTGGCTTGCCAATTCGAATGGGCGGACACGCCATACCTTCTTTGGTTCGAATTGCGCGAGGCTTTCGAGAAGGCATACGAGCAGACGCCTCGTGATGAGTCACTGATCAAGCGGATTTACCAGTATTCGGACTGGTGTGCCGATCAGCCACGCGGCGAGACAGCGGAGGATGATTTGCTCACATGTGTAGCGGTTTGCTTCTACGAGCATATTCCGCTTCATTCGGCTGCTCGTGAGGATATGCCGCGGTGGTGGCGGGCCGAAGACCTGGCTGGCGAGCCGAGCGTTTTCCAGTATCATTTGTCCGAGGAGCAATTCCGTGAATTGCGGAATTTTTTGGCGAGAGAGAGTCATCGTTATGATCCTGGACCCAGGACCGAGAACTAATATGAGCTCCAGCGAATCTTGCAGGCTATACGGGTTGCGTTGGAATTGTTGGCTGCGTTCGCGGGTTGGGGCGATGGGTTGGGGTGGGCCGCCGACGAGGTTCGTGTTCGACGAAGTCTCACACCACCGTTAATTGGGCGCTGGCGCGAGTTGGTTGAATCGCAGTTCGCCTGCGCGATCAGCACGACGAATTGGATTGGATCCCGAGAGAGGTCACGGAATCGGCGCAGCGAATTCCCTACCGAAAAGAACGAGCCTGGCGGTTGGATTAGGGGCGTTGGCCGCGTACGCGAATGAATTGCAATGTGCTTTGGTGACCGGGCACCCTGAAGAGGCCGTGCTGTTGATTTTGGAAAGCCATGTCAGTCAGATTGACATGGCTGGTCGGTTGCGTAGAGTCGGTTTTGCGGATGAGATTTTACAAGCTTAGTGAAATTCCGATCGGGAGCGATGACCAGGTGTTCAAAGTTCCGTCGAGAGGCGGCTTTATCTGGGTGAGCTTGTATTTTGGGATTGGAATGGCGCTTCTTTGGTTTGGAATCAGCGGTGCGAAGATTTATGGCCTGAAGATACCGCGAGGTCTTTTTTTCTATGGGGGAGCCGCAATTTGCGGATTGCTCGGACGGGCGGCTTGGTGGAATTGGCGCGCCCGCTTGAAACCAACGAACTGGTTGCTGCGCTGCAATGGCAGCGGCGTCATCATCAAATATCGATCCTACGAGAACTGGCGTTTTCCAGCGGAGGATGTGCAGGCGGTGGGGTTTGACTATTCCGAGGTCGCGGAGATCAGGAAGAGCAGGGAACGGCGCGACGCTCCGAGCCTGGGTGGTAGCCGACGCAATCAGACTCAAGAGGAGTTGACCTTTTTGGTTTTTCACCTGGTCAATACCGACACTTCCGCTCTTGAAGCGCATTTGCAGGCGGAACAAAAGGCCGAGCCCCCAAACGGGAGGTGGAAGTTTTGGGATTATCCGGTTGAAGTGTTGCCCGGCGGGATAGTCCAAGTGCGGTGGAGTTTCAGTGCCGGATACACGATCCATCCTTCGCTCGACACGGCCATTGAATATATCGGCCGGTATGTGAAAACAGGCGTTGCGGAGTCCTCGAAGGTGGATCTGACCTACCGGAAAAATCTGACGCCCGAAGAAGCGGACGCCAATATTCTCAAGCTGGCGAAGAGCGGTGACAAACTGGGCGCGGTGAAATTGACGCGGCAGGTTTATGGTTCCACTCTGAGTGAAGCGGTTGAGTTTGTGGAGAGGTTGGAGGTAGGAGGTTAAATAAACTATGCGTTGCGACGAACGCGGATATCGTGGGGCTTGTGCACACTCACCAGTTGGCCCACACGCGTCTTGCGGTCCGGTTCGTGTTCTACAAGTTTCGCTTGTGGCCGATAAATAGTTTCGGATAGCTATATTGGAGGTTAGACCTCCTGCGCATGATGAAGAGCAAGTTTGAAATCTACCTCGCTGTCGGGCTTATTTCTGTCACTTTCCTTGTTGGCGGCTGTGATCACGCCAGCTCATCGACTGACTCGAAGACCCAGTGGATTGATCCGAACAAGTTGGAGGCAGGACCGGTTCGTCATGCCAGTCTTACCGAGGCGCAAATGGAACGAGTCAAGCGAGTTCAGAAGGTGTTCAGCGAAGTTGAGCCCAGCCCCATCGAGCAGTGGGTGGATGATTTCAAGAGAGACCAGAATCCTGAGAGGGAACTGAGTATCTGGGAGGGTATGGCCAGAGCGTACGAGACATTCACCACTTCCAGGAATCTGGCTTTGGCAGGGAAGCAGGAGGTGTTTCAAGTGGTGCTGCTTCGATCAGGCGCTGCCGAGGACGAGGTGCTGAAGCACTTGAAGCTGAAAATTCTTACCGAGAAGGATGCGAGAGAGATCATGGCTCTTTTTACGACCAAGCCTGAGCCGATAAGGGTTGTTTCACCATGAGGAGGTTTAACGATGCGTTGCAGGCAACAGTCGGTCCGCAGGGGCGATGCGTTTGACTGTTACACATAAAGATTTTCCGAGAGGCAGTGAAGTTTATCCGGCTATTTTGTGAAGGGTATTAGTTTCAAGCACCTAGAATCGAGGGTCGCGTGCGCGCGAGTGGAGTCAACTGGGAGATAGAGTCGCAGACCATGTCAGAATTCGACGGGAGTCTCATTCCACCATTTGATTGATTGCTGGCGCGGTCGAATGAGTTTTGGGCGGGCGACAAGTGTGCTTCTTTATGGACGGGGCTTGGGAAGAGGAATAGGCTCAATCCGGTGACAGAGACGCAAATTAATTCGAGGAGAAAACCCTTTAGGCTGGTTGCAGTCATGGCTATTTTTTTGTTGGCCTGCGTGGGATTGTGGTTTTATGTGCGCGGTGCTTCTGAGATTAAGATAAGAATCAAATTTGTTGGTTTTACGAATAATGCGGCTGCTTTTGTGGTTTCCAATGAGGGACGGTGCAGAGTGTTTGCGGCGCAGTGTGATTATGAGGCGTGTGGGTTCGCGGGCCTTCGGTATTCAGGGGAGAGGGTTGGTGGGATGATGTTATCTCCTGGCCAGAGCGATATCATACTCGTGCCAACTCAACCGGTTAGTGATCAACCGTGGAGAATTGTCGTCGATTTTTCCCCTGATGACTGGCGGCATGATCTGGCGATGAAACCTCCTTGGGTTCAGTATATGGTGCGGGATTTGGTTCGAGGTTCAGAAGATAGGTTCAGGGAAAAGCGGGTGTCGTTTTATGGTGATTGGTTGGGTTCCAGCGGAGTGGTCGAGCTTACCAATCGTGTGGAAGTTCCAAGGGTTTATACCAGTCCGCCGCAAGCAGGGCAGGTAACAACGGATAATTTCAAGAAAATCGAACTGAAGCATTAAGAATGTGGGTTGCTGAGAGGAAAACTAGGTGCCTCAAGTCATTCCAGGTTTTGTAATGGCGGAACAACTGCTCCAACCTGATCAGTGTTAGGAATTTCATCGTTGGTTTGGTCGGAATGTCATGAGCAGTTTGACGGCAAGCCGATTGCAAATCGGCGATACGGCAGGCTAAAAGCCCGCGCTACGGGATTGTGGGATGTGGTTGAATCGTGGGGCGCATACGCGGATTGGCTCAATTGGCTGGGCGGAATTGCCGACGATGTTAGCGTTCGAGGGACTCTCAGGCCACCGATTCATTGATTGCTTGCGCGGGGTTCAAGTGTCCTTGGTCGCGTACGCGGACTTAATTAATTTCAAACCAAAGTTGACAAAGTTAGTTACCTGCAAAAATATTACGCAGTTGCATCATGAACTATGGGTTTTTTCAGCGTTCTTAAGGAAAGGAGAGAATATGAAGCGATTGATGCTGGGATGTATGGGTTTGGTCTTGGTGGCTGGGGTAGTGGTGTGTTGCGGAGAGGGCGGGCCGAATGTGATTCAGGCGAAGGTGGGGGAGGATTTCAAAGTGGTGTCGGAGTCGTACTCGAGCAAGGTGAAGGGACAAGTCGGGGCGGGTGGTGGGGAGTCGTGGCAGTTCAAGGCATTGAAGGCGGGGGAGACGCCGCTGGGATTCAAGTATGTGCGGCCGTGGGAGACGAATGCGGTGCCGGGGCAGGTGACGAATTTTGTGGTGAGGGTGGAGAAGTGAAAAAGGAAATTCAACCGCAGATGGACGCGAATGAACGCAGATGGGGAAACTGTGTTGCGTGTGGCGGGTTGCATGTTCGGATGGTATCGGTCGGTTAAAAAAGTTCTGGGAAGGTGGCTTTAATGGGAAAAATGGAAGTAGAGAGTTTTGATTACATGCGGTTAGGGCGAATTTTCTTTTCGGGGGAGCGTCAGTATTAGACAAATAACTATGCACATTCACCGGTTTATTTTAGCGGGATTTGTTGTCGGGAGTTTGGTTGGCAGCGCGGCGAGGGTTGTTGCGGAGGAGCCGCCGAGGCAGCCGCCGCGTGGGATTGAGGTGCCGGCGCAAGTTAAAGCGGATTTGGAGAAGGGGACGGCGGAGTTGGGGCGGGAAATTGAGGAGTTGCGAAGAACGCTGGCGAAGAAGCCGACGTTGTTGGAGTCGTTGCCTGATGTGCAGATTTATTACAACGCGGTGCATTACGCGCTGGTGGATGACATTTTCTATAAGACGAATGATTTCGCGAATGCTTATAAGCTATTGAGGGAGGGAAGTGAGCGAGTGAAGGCGCTACGGAGTGGACAGGTTCCCTGGAACGCGGCGACGGGATTGGTGGTGCGGGGGTATGTGTCGAAGATTGATGGATCGGTGCAGCCTTATGGATTGGTGGTGCCGAAGTCGTATAAGGCCGGGGATACGCACCTGCGGCGTTTGGATTTCTGGTACCACGGGAGGAACGACAAGTTGAGCGAGCTGAGTTTTGTGACCGAGCGGGAGAACAGTTTTGGTGAATTTACGCCGGAGGATACGATTGTGCTGCATCCGTATGGGCGTTATTGCAATGCGAACAAATTAGCAGGTGAGGTGGATTCATTTGAGGCATTGGAGGATGTGCGGAAGCATTATGCGATTGATGAGAATAGAATTTTGGTGCGGGGATTCTCCATGGGTGGTGCGGCGACATGGCATATGGCGACGCATTATGCGGGCTTGTGGGCGGCGGCGGCACCGGGCGCGGGGTTTGTGGATACGGCGATTTTCCAAAATATTTTTACGAAGGAACCGAAGCCGACCTGGTATGAGCAGGAGATGTGGCATTTGTACAATGCGATGGATTATGCAGCGAATTTGAACAATTGCCCGGTGGTGGCGTATAGCGGGGAGATTGATAAGCAGAAGCAGGCAGCGGATTTGATGAGCCAGGCGATGGCGGCGGAGGGGATGAAGCTGGAGCATATCATCGGTCCGAACACGGCGCACAAATATGAGCCGAAGGCGAAGGAGGAGGTGGCAAAGCGGGTGGATGCATTGGCGGCTAAAGGACGGAATCTGTTGCCCAAGACAGTAAGATTTACGACGTGGACGCTACGATATAACCAGCAGGATTGGGTGGTGGTGGACGGATTGGAGCGGCATTGGAATCGGGCGCGGGTAAATGCGGACATATTGGAGGGTAATCAGATCAAAGTGGAGACAACGAACGTGAGCGCATTCACGTTGACGATGCCGATTGGACTTTGTCCGGACACACTTTCACTGCATCCCAAGGTGATTATTGATGAACAGGAATTGAAAGCGCCGCTGGTGGCACCTAATAGATCGTGGACGGCGCACTTCAGGAAGAAGGGGGATAAATGGACGGTGATCAAGCCGGGGCGTCTTAATGGGGAGGTGAAAAGGCATGGATTGCAAGGGCCGATTGATGATGCGTTCATGGATTCGTTTATAATGGTTCGGCCGACCGAAAAGCCGCTAAACGAGAAGGTGGGGGCGTGGGCGGGCAGAGAGATGGATTACGCGGTGGAACAATGGCATCTGCAATTCCGTGGCAAGGCGCGGGTGAAGGATGACAGTGCGATTTCGGACGAGGATATTGCCTCCAACAATCTGATACTTTGGGGAGATCCGCAGAGCAACCGGTTGCTCGGAAAAATGTTGAAACACCTGCCGGTGCGATGGAACGCCGAGGGCGTGAGCATCGAGGGAAAGCGGTATGCGGCGGATGGTTACGCGCCGATTTTGATTTTTCCAAATCCGCTGAACCCGAAACATTATGTGGTTTTGAACAGCGGGTTCACCTTTCCGAAAGTGGCGCACATCAGCAATGCGCTGCAAGTGCCGGAGTTGCCGGATTATGCGGTGGTGTCCCTGGATGTGCCGGCTTATGCGCGTGTTCCAGCCGGGGTGGAGGAAGCTGGTTTTTTTGACGAGCATTGGTCCTTGAAATCAAAGAAGCAGTAGCGAAGGCAAACTCGAAGCCAGAGTGATTCGGGCTAAGAGTTGGGCAGGATGAAATAGAAGGTTGCACCCTGATTGGGAGCGCTTTGTGCCCAGACCCGGCCACCATGACGATTCAAAATGCGTTGTACGGTGGCGAGACCGATTCCGTGACCGGGAAATTCCTGGGTTGAATGAAGGCGTTGAAAGGCGCGGAAGAGTTTGCCGGCGAAGGCCATTTCAAATCCGGCACCGTTGTCGCGGACGAAACAGAGAGTTTCGCCATTGTTGTGTTCCATGCCAAGTTCGATGCGTGGAGCGGAGGCTTTGGCGGTGAACTTCCAGGCGTTGCTTAAGAGGTTTTGCAGGGCGATGGAGAGGAGGCGTTCATCGCCCTGCACGATCAAGTTCGAGGGTTTGATGAATTCGACACTTCGTCCGGGCTGACTGCGCTGGAGATCTGAAACGATGCGTTGAGCCACCTGGCTGAGATCGACGGGTTGCAAGCGCATCTGACTGGTGTTGAGACGGGAGAGTTGCAGGAGATCATCGATCAAGCGTCCCATGTGTTTCGTGGCGCTGCGAACGATGTGCAGGTGGTCTCTGGAAGTGGCATTCAAGGTGGGGCCGGCCTCTTCCTGGAGGGCGTGCGCAAAGCCGTCGATGCTTCGCAGGGGAGCACGCAAATCGTGGGAGACGGAGTAGCAAAAGGACTCGAGTTCCTTGTTGGAAGCTTCCAATTGTGCGGTGCGTTCACTGACGCGTTTTTCCAATTCGGCATTGAGGCGTTGGATTTCCAATTCCGCCTGCCGACGTTCGGTGATCTCCTGTTGCAAGTCGCGGTTGGCGGCTTCGAGTTGAAGGGTGCGTTCAGTCACTCGTTTTTCCAAATCATCGTTGAGTGCGAGCATTTTTTGCTCGGCGGCGAGGCGTTTAAGATCGATGTGAAACACGATGCTGGCGTTCCACCAGATGGCGAGGGTTAAGGCCAGCAGGTCGGCAAAGGCAAAAAGCCAGACAACATCGCCGTTAAGGAAGCGACGGTTAATGCCCAGCAAAGGAAGCAGGCCCAGTACTGCGGGGATAAGGATTGGTGCCAGGAGGAGACGGCGGGCGAGAACGCCGCCTGCGGTTTTGCTGGTCACGATTGCCATCAAACCCCGCTGAGGCCGTGCACAGAGCATTCCGGTTCCGAGAATGGTGAATCCCAGCGCGACCAGCAGCGTGAGTCGGCCACCCGGGTGGATGAAAGTTGCCATGTAGTACGCGGGGAAATTGCAGAGGTGTCCAAGCAAAGCCAAAATGGAGATAAGCATCCCGATGATGATCAAGGTGTCGCTGGGATATATCCGTTTTCCGACTCTTCGATCCAACAGCAGGAATGAGATGCCGAATATCAGGAACAGGAGCGCGGTGAAAAAAGCCGGACGACCTGGTGCCCAACCAGCCAAATTGTCCCGTGTCAGGAACTGATCAATGCGAAAATCCCACTGGCCGAAAAACTCCAGCAGTGTAACCGAGCCAAAGAGGGTCACCACCGTGGCCAGGAAGTGGCAAGCATAACGTGAAGCCCGGATTTGATTCTTATTCTTATTCGCGGTCAGCCAAAGGCAGGCACCACTCAAGAGAAAAGCCAATGCGGTATTGGCCCTTATTTGGGGTGGCAAAGGGGTGCCTGTGCTGGCATTCTGCGGAAGGAGAAACCATGACAAAAGAGCGATCGCTCCGAAGGAAATCACGGCCAATGCCGCGATGCGCGCGATTGTTTCCAATCGTGAACCAAAAAGTGAATTATTTGGTTTTTTCATCAGGGTGGCAGAACCTGGAATTGCCACTTGGCAAACCGCTTCCGAATCGATAGGAGGTCTGCCACAATTGCTTGATGCAGAATATTGACTGGTTCTGATTAGAAAGTAAAGATTGAGAGCGATTTGCAAGCAAAGGACAAGCAGGTGGGCTATAAAGTCGGGAAGCCATTTGTAGGGACAAATTTGATTGATTTGTGTATCGCAGCACTCGATTCCAGGACATACGCCCTGGCCAAGATTGCTTTCAACTAAGCTCCGCCGAATTGATCCTCCTTGTTCTTGAACAGAATGTTGAACGTGGTGAGTGAGCCGTAGCTGCGGGTGATGTATTGTTGCATCTCGACTTTCTCAGCGTCGGTGAGTTTTTCGTGTGCGTTAATTTTTTGTTCCAACACTCTGAGGTTGTTGCGGACCATGACGATTTTGTGGAAAAAAACTTCCAGCGGCACCTCCTTGGTTTGGAGCGAGGGATCGGCGGGGTGCATGACCAACTTGCCATTGTTCCAACGGATTCCGAGCTGATCGATAACGGTGTCCGGTTTTTCAAGGCCCAGCTTTGAAATGGCACTGCTGATAGTTTGATCGATGAGTTGGGAGAGAGGAAGATCCAGGCCGGTGAGAGAAGCTTGAGCTTCGGCAGGTTCCAAGCCGCTGGTATCCGGGGCGACAGTGCGTTTGCCTTCGTTGAAGAGGATGTCTGCCGTCTGCTCGGAAATGCTTTTGACCGTGCCCTCGCCGTATTGCGGGTGGCGGACTTGTTGACCGATGTGCAATGCTTCAATCTTCATAATCGAGTTGAGTTAATGTCCCGGCGTAAGTTCTTCGGTGCGCGTAATGGGCGAGACAGCTCCTTATTGCGGTCCCGCTCCTTTCTGACACCCACACCGCTGATTTTCATTTGCTTAAACCCAATCTTAAACGCGGGTGGATTTATTTTCAATCGGAAGTCGCAATTTGTAGAGGGATAACAGCAGAATTGGAGAATGAACAAATGCGTCTTTTGCTTTGACAAGTGTCCACGGTGTCACTTTGCTGATTGTTAACGATCGAATAACAATACCTTTCAAGATCATGAAGAAATACAATGTTGGCATCATCGGTTATGGTTGGGTGGCGGGCGCGCACATTGCTGCCATTAACGCGACTTCAAATGCGCAGGTCACAGCCGTTTATTCTTCACGCGAACTGGATGCAGCCAAGGTAAGCGCTCAACACGGCAGTTCGATCACGGTTTACAATGACTTGAAGAAGATGTTGGCCAACCCGGACATTCATGTGGTCTCGGTCTGCAGCTATCCTTACGATCATTCCAAGCAGGTTATAGCGGCGGCGAAGGCGGGAAAGCATTTGATCATCGAGAAGCCACTGGCTTTGAATCTCAAAGACCTACGTGCGATGCAGGAGGCGGTGAAGCTGGCAAAGGTCAAGACGTGCGTTTGCTTTGAATGCCGTTGGTCGAGTCAGTTTTTGAGCATCAAGGCGACAATTGATCGTGGTCTGCTGGGCAAGGTTCATTACGGCGAAGTGGATTATTATCATGGTATCGGGCCGTGGTATGGACAGTTTCGCTGGAACACCAAGAAGAATGCCGGCGGCAGCAGTTTGTTGTCAGCGGGTTGCCACGCGCTGGATGCCTTGTTGCTTTGCATGGATGGCGAGGTGGATACCGTGACCAGTTACGCGACGGTCTCGAAGAACAAGGTTTTTGCCGAATACGAATATCCGACAACCAGTGTAACGATTCTGAAGTTCAAGGACGGACGCATAGGCAAGTGCGCTTCTGTGATTGACTGCCTGCAACCTTATTATTTCCACACGCATCTTGTGGGGAGCGAAGGCAGTTTGCTCGACAACAAGTTCCATTCCACGACCCTTGGCGGTTTGAACAAGAATAAGTGGAGCGAGCTTTCGATGAAGATGCTGGATTCCGGTGATGTGTCCGATCATCCGTATCAGACTCAGTTCCAAGCTTTCTTTGACGCATTGGAACAGGGAAAAGAAATGCCTCTGACGAGCCTGACTGAAGCGGCGAAGAGTCATGAAGTGATTTTTGCGGCGGATCGTTCGGCCAATGAAGGCAAGCCGGTTAAGCTTTAATGTTGGTTAGCCGAGATTAAACACGGATGAGCCTATCAAATAAAGTTGCCATCGCGATTGCGGCGCATCCGGATGATATCGAATTCCAGATGGCCGGGACGCTAATGCTGTTGAAGCAGGCTGGATACGAGACGCATTATATGAACGTTTCGAGCGGCAACTGCGGCAGTCTGGAGTTCGACAGCAAGAGGACGAGAGTGGTTCGTGCTGGCGAGGGGAAACAGGCGGCAAAAATTCTAGGCGCGAAGTTTCATCCGAGTCTTACAGATGATCTGGAGATCTTTTACGATCTCAAAATGCTCAGGCGATTAGCCGCAGTGATCCGTGAGGTGAAGCCATCGATTGTATTGACGCACTCGCCGCAAGATTACATGGAGGATCATATGAATACCTGCCGTCTTGCGGTGACGGCGGCGTTCACACACGGCATGCCGAACTTCAAAACGATTCCTTCCCGACCGATTTATAATGGCGATGTGACCCTCTATCATTGCATGCCGCATGGGTTGCGGGACGGATTGCGTCGGCGAGTCTGGCCAGGGGCTTACGTAAATGTCGCGTCGGTGCAGGAGACCAAGCGGAATTCGCTTGCGGCACATAAGAGTCAGCAAGGTTGGCTGGATGCGAGTCAGGGAATGAATTCGTATCTGCTCGCGATGGAGGAGATGTCGCTGGAACTTGGAAAGATGTCGAAGAAGTTCAAGTATGCGGAAGGCTGGCGGCGGCATTTGCATCTGGGGTTTGCGGCACGAGATATCGATCCTCTTGCAGAAGTGCTGAAAAGCAATTATTTGATTAACAAGGCTTACGAACAGGCTTTGGAAAATCTACAATGAAAGGTTTCGAACCAGAGACATTTCAACCGCGAGAACTTGCAGAACCGGGGCCGGCCTGGAAAGCGGCCGAGGCGGAGGGATACGATATGTCTTTGATCGAGGAAAACCTGCGCAAGACTCCGGAGGAGCGAATTCGGGCTCACAGCCGTGCCTTGGCGATGGCAACTGCACTGCGCGAAGCCATGGAGGCGCAGCATGGCCGAGATTGAATCTTTGTTGCAGCGCCTTACTGCAGGAAAGGTGGACTTTGTAATTGTGGGTGGCTTTGCTGCGGTTGCCTATGGAGTCTCTCTGGTGACGCAGGATGTGGATATTTGCTGCAACTTCGAATGCGAAAATTTGCTTCGGTTGCAATCTGCACTTGAGGGCTTGCATACAGTTCATCGTCTTACTCCAGCCAAGCTCCCTTTAACTATTACACGAGTCAATTGCAATGACTTTAAAAATTTGTATTTGAACACCGACCTTGGACAACTCGACTGTTTGGGACAGGTGCTCGGGGTGGGTGATTACAGCGAGGTAGTTAAGCACGCCGTTGCCCTTAACCTGGCATTCGGCCCTTGCCAAGTGTTAAGCATAGACGCCCTCATCAAAGCGAAAGAAGCGATGAACAGACCACGAGATATTGCCGCAGTTGCTCAGCTCCGGGCGATCAAAGAACGTTTCAAACGGTAGGTTCCGAAATTTTCTGTTGAAATCCGCACAAAGCATTTCAAGATTCCCCCACTTATGCCACGAAAACTCAGTTCGATTGCCCCAGATTGGTGGGATTACACCACGCTGGATACTGACATCATCAAGGAAGTTGCGCGCCTGACACCGGAGAAGATGCTCAAGCTCTCGCGTCCGGGATTCAAGGTGGTGTTTTATGAGACACTGGAAGATTTCTACCTCGCTGAAGCATTGGAATATATCAGTGCGTGGAAGCAATCGACGGCGGATAATCCGGTGGGGATTTGCGGGCCGATTGGGCCGACGGAACAATTGCCGCTGGTGGCGCGGATTGTGAATGATCTGGGGCTGAATATCAAATCCGGTCATTTTTGGGGGATGGACGAGTGGTATATTGATGGCAAGGAAGCCCCGGCAACGCATCCGCTTTCGTTCGAGAAGGCGGACAAGGAACTTTGTTTTAATCGCATCCGCAAGGAATTGTTAATGCCGAAGGAGAACCTGCATTTTCCAAAAGCAGACACGAAGGGGTATCGTCAGAGTTGGGAAGGAGTGCGGTGCGCGGTGATGCAAGGCGGGCAGGGCGACATCAAGCATTGGGCTTTCAACGATCCACCGAAGCGTGAAGGCAAGTGGAAGAACAGTCCGCCGCCGCCGGAAGAATATCGCAAGCTCGCGACGCGTGTGGTGGACTTGCATCCGATTACCATTGCACAAAATGCACGCACATCT
Organism: Pedosphaera parvula Ellin514; assembly: GCF_000172555.1. Classification (NCBI taxonomy): domain Bacteria; kingdom Pseudomonadati; phylum Verrucomicrobiota; class Pedosphaerae; order Pedosphaerales; family Pedosphaeraceae; genus Pedosphaera; species Pedosphaera parvula. The sequence continues at coordinate 12,546 of NZ_ABOX02000032.1, read as the reverse complement.
GGTGGAGGAAATGTGACGCTGGTGCCGACCAAGGCCATTAGTGTTGGGCCGGTTGAGACGTGGAAGGCGGAGAAGGTGTCGATCTGGCATGCGGGCATGCATGACAATCCGTTTGGCCAGCGTTTGACCACGTTCATGATTGCGAAAAAGCTCGCAGATAGTTCAGTGCCAATGTCATTGCTGGCAGACCATCCGAACGTGCAGTTTAACTTTTATCGTAAGGGTATTGGCAGTTGCGACGTGGAGATGCATTGATTCACAGAGATTTAGTTTGCCTGTAATCGCAACCTAGATACGTTGGTACAGAGCGAAAATGGCTGCTGCTACCAAATATTGGAATCGGCTCGGATTTGAGCGCGAGCTTTGGCAACAGGGGACAACCCTGGTGGCCGGAGTGGACGAGGCTGGTTGTGGTCCGCTCGCCGGGCCGGTGGTGGCCGCGGCGGTTTTGTTTCCGTGCAGTTGGTTGGAGGCGGGATTGTTTTCCAAGTTGCGCGGCTTGAATGATTCCAAACAACTGGATGAGGATCAGCGGGAGAAATTCTACAATATTATTGTGAATCATCCTGAGATTCGTCATGCCATCGCGGTGATCGATGTTGAAATGATTGATCGCATCAACATTCGGCAAGCGGCTTGGCGGGGAATGAATCAAGCCTTGGACCAATTGAACCCGAAGCCGCAGCATGTGCTGGTCGATGGGTTGAAGATAAAATGGCTTCCGTACGCGCAGACTGCGCTCGTGCAAGGCGATGGGAAAAGTTATTCCATTGCGGCAGCAAGTGTGCTGGCCAAGGTGACCCGGGACCGGTTGATGCAGGACTACGACAAACAATATCCCGGTTATGGTTTTGCCGAGCACAAAGGATATGGGACGCCCAAACATTTGGCGGCAATCAATGCGCAGGGGCCATGTTTGATTCATCGCAAAAGCTTTGCGCCCTTCCGGCCGATAATGGAAACGCTGGAGCTTTTTCCAGCTCCAGATGCGAATCCTGCGTCGACTAACCTGGAAGTTTCTCCGTCTGCTCAGCAATTGCCTGGAACTTGATTGGGATGATTGCTAATGAAACTCGAAGAGTTCTGGGAGATTGTGGAGAGGGTGCATCTGGCATCCAAAGGTGACATGGATGTGAAATGCAAGCTCCTGACCGAAGAACTACGCAGACTGCCCACATCTGAGGTGAAGTCGTTTTCTCACCATTTTGATGACTGCAAGGATAAGGCTTATACGAATGAACTTTGGGCTGCTGCGTACATCATTGGCCATGGTTGTTCGGACGACAAATTTTCAGATTTCCGTTCTACCCTTATTTCAATGGGACACTCTACTTTTGAGAAAGTTGTTTCCTCATCTGAGTCTCTCGTTGAGATGGATGTGGACAAGGACAATGCTTTTTACGAGGGCTACCAGTATGCTCCGATTACGGTTTACAAAGAGATGACTGGGAGTTTGCCTTATCGCGATAAACCGCATCCCGAGTCTCCAACTGGAACATGTTGTAACGAGGATGAGGAGGTCGCCAGGCTCTATCCCAGACTAGCCGCCAAGCACCATTATTGCACTTCGCCGCGAAGACGGTGGTGGAGGTTCTGGTAATTCGCAAAAGGAATGAACCTTTGGGATAGAATCGGGGCATGGGTTGGCAATGGGGTTAAGCCGCTTCATTTGCAGCATGGGGAATTGGGGGAGCGGGCCGCGAAGAAGTATCTTCGCAAGCAAGGACTCAAGTTTTTCACAGCGAACTTCAAATCAGATCGAGGTGAAATCGATTTAATATTTCGCGATGGTGATGGTCTGGTGTTTGTGGAGGTGAAGACGCGTTCATCAGTGGACTGGAATCTTCCGCCTGATAAAACGGGCGGCAGCATTCATTCTTTACGACAGGGTCAAATATCTTTTAATGTTGATGCCTGAATGACAACCCTTGGCTCACGCGTCGAAAACGCATCCACTGTCAGCGGTTTTTTTGGAAAATTCAGCGTTCTTAGGGACGCGATTCCAGAATTATGGATTTCGTTCGCCATCAAAGCCATTTCCATCGCCGCCTACGGGCTCACCAACTCAACATTGGTCCTTTGGATGCATTCCGAACTGGGTTACCGCGATGATCAGGCATTGCCTATCGTCGCTGCCTGGTCATTGGTAATGACGGCGATGACGCTCCTGGTTGGCTCATTGACCGATGTGCTGGGGATGCGCCGGACACTGTTTATCGGGACAGTATTGTGCATTTTAGGACGGGCGGTGATGATCTTGACGACGGTCAGGTGGGTGGCGCTGGCATGCGGCCTGTTGCCATTGGCGATCGGCGAGGCGTTGGGTGGTCCCGTACTGATCGCGGCGGCCCGGTGTTATTCCAACACGCGCCAACGGTCCATGTCCTTCTCCATGATTTACGCCATGATGAATCTTGGATTTCTGATGGCGGGGTGGCTGTTTGATCACTTCCGCAAGGGACTGGGTGAACATGGGCAATTGAACCTGGCGGGCCTGCATTTCTCGACGTACCAGACCCTCTTTCTGGTCAGCTTGATTCTGGAGGCGCTGGTGCTGCCGTTGATATTCCTATTGCGTGAAGGCGCGGAGGCGACCGATCAAGGGCTCAAGTTGGTTCCTCGAAAACCGGCCCCGGCCAACCGCAGCTTTCTCCAATCCGTCAACCTCACCACCCGACAGGCCACACGCGAAACCGTTCAATTGTTCGGCACACTGTTACGGCAGGCCGGCTTCCACCGACTCCTGATTTTCCTCATTTTGATCGCATTCGTGAAGATCATTTACCGACAGATGGATTATGTGTATCCGACCTTTGGCATTCGCGAACTTGGCCCGGGTGCGCCCATTGGGATCTTATGGGGATTGAACAGCTTGTTCATCATTATCCTGGCGCCCATCGTCGGTGCCCTGACGCAAAGATTTTCGGCGTATTCCATGGTCATCACGGGCGGGCTGATTTCGTCGGCCTCCATTTTCATCATGGCGCTGCCGCCGGCCCTGTTTGTGCCGGTGGCGGATGGTGTGCTGGGGAATTTCGTCGGCCATTGGTATCTCGGTCTGCACGGCGCGGTGCATCCGTATTATGTGATGATCTCCTTGTTTGTGCTCGTCCTCTCGGTGGGCGAGGCGTTTTATTCCCCGCGCGTGTATGAATACGCCGCCGCCATTGCGCCCAAGGGACAGGAGGCTTCCTATGGTGCGCTCTCCTACGTGCCCTTCCTGCTGGCCAAGCTGTTGATCGGGTTGTTTTCCGGCAAATGGCTGATGCGCTACTGCCCCGAGACCGGCCCGCGCCATTCGGAGACGCTTTGGTTGATTGTAGCCTTGTTCAGCTTGGTGGCTCCCATCGGTTTGATTGGGTTGCGCCGTTTCATCCAAGTCCGCGAGGCCGGGCGCGAGACTGAGTCCTGAACCGCGCTCGGAAAAGAATTGTTTCGCCCCACGGTTCGTGTTTCATCGTGGTCAGGTGAATCTCTTGGCAAAGCTTAAAACGTGCTTCGCTCGCAAGGAGCAGGCAGAACATCTTCGCCGTGGCGACCTGGGCGAGCTCGTGGCAAAAAAACATCTTCGCAAGGGCGGGCTCAAATTCCTCACGGCAAATTTCAAATCAGATCGTGGCGAGATTGATTTGATATTCCGTGATGGTGATTGTCTGGTGTTTGTGGAGGTAAAGACGCGTTCATCGGAAGAATGGTCTCGGCCGGCGGCGGCGGTGGATGCAAGGAAGCGCCGGTTGCTTTCGCAAACGGCACTGGATTATTTGAAGTTGCTAAGAAATCCTCAGGTGAAAATCCGGTTTGATATTGTGGAAGTCTTGTTGACTCACGGTGAAGTGAAGGAGATTCGGCATTTGCCGAATACTTTTCCAATTTCCAAACCATATCGTTATTTGTGATGTGGATAGTGAATTACCTTTATTTCGAGGCTGATTTAGTTCCATGAGCTAAAAGCTCTTTCTGTTGTTCCAAAAATTCCGTCCATTTTGAACCATTTACGAGTGAGTGGCTCCCGTCTAAAAGTAAGACTTCGTGGCCTCCATTTTTTAGTCGCTGTCCATTGTGGCCCAAGCCGACTTTGTCCCAAACGATTGCGATGCGTTGATCGTCCGCTTCCGTAAGACCTTCGACGTAGTGCCAACCTGTGGAATTGGAATTTAAGGTTCCTTGTTGTATGGCCTTCAGGGTGACTTCCAATGGAACGGTTTTTCCACGGAGCAGGTAGGCTCCTGCGTTATCGCCGCCTAAGTAACCGCCAGTTCCCAGTAACGCCAGAGATGCTTCTGGAGTAGCGCCACCGGCCGGGAACTTGCCGTGATTATCAGCCGCGTACATTCGCAGCGCGAGCCCAAACTGTACGATGCAGCAGTGACTTGATCCGTAAGGGAATTTGTAGCGGTAATACCCATATACGGTGCCGCCGAAAACGAAAAGGCATGAAAGAATGGTTAAGAAAAGTCGCTTTTTGTTTCGCTTCTTCGCCACTCCTTGATTTACAGAGACCATCTTGCAGTTAACTCTAACTAATCCGAATACTCAGAGCAAGTGATTGTCTGTGAGCAATGGGAGAAATATGATCCGGCTCACGCCGAGATGCTACCTATTGAACGATAGATGCGGGTTGGGCTGAGTTGTTGGTCGCGTGCGCGATGACGGAAGGAGGGTGCTGCCCGAGGGTATGTGGTTTCTTTGACGCGCTAGCTTATGTCCAAATCTGCTTCAAATAAATCGTAAATCAAAAATTTGAAATCCAAAATTGTTACAGGTGTTCTCCGGCCATGACGTCGGTTTCTTTTAGGCCGAGAGAGAACGGTTCCAGCGGCATGAGGCGGTCGTGGTTTAGGTAATCTTCGCAGATTTTGAAGAATTCAACTTCGCTGGTGGCGCGGCGGATTTGGTGGAGGAATTGGCCGGTGGGTTCGACGCCGAGGCCGACGTAGTTCAAATACTTCTTCATCTTTTGCACCTGGGCCAGTTCACGGATGTCGGGTGGGCGGACGGCATCATAAAGCGTGCGGATGTATTGCAGGACGTCGTGGCCTTTGGGGATGAAGATGGGTTCGCCGCGGCGGTGGTGGCGGATTTGATGGAAGAGCCAGGGATTGCGGATGACGCCGCGGCCGATCATTAATCCACGCGCGCCGGTGAATTGTAAAACTTCCTCTGCTTTTTTGGCGGAATAGACGTTGCCATTGGCGAGAACGGGGCAGGAGACGGCTTGGGCAGCGCGGGCGATGAAATCGTAGTGGACTTCGGAGCGATACATTTCCTGAACGGTGCGACCGTGGACGGTGAGGAGGTCGATGGAATGTTTCGCGAAGATGGGGAGCAGTTCATCGAACACGCCGGTGGAGTCAAAACCGATGCGGGTTTTGACGGTGAACTTGACGGAAATGGCGTCGCGGAGAGCGCCGAGAATGGAATCGACGCGTTTGGGTTCGCGCAACAAACCGCCGCCGGCGCATTTGCGATAGACGATGGGGGCGGGGCAGCCGAGGTTCAGGTCGACGGCGACGATGGGATATTGCTGCAGTTCCTTGGCAGAACGGACGAGAGAGGGAATATCGTTGCCAATCATCTGAGCGATGACGGGCTGGCCGGTGGGATTCTTCGTGATGGATTCGAGAATCCATTTTTCCAGGTTTGAAGATCCGTGGACGCGAAAGTATTCGGTGTAATAGACGTCAGCACTGCCGTAAGACGAAATGACCTTCATGAAGGGAAGGTCGGTGACGTCCTGCATGGGGGCCAGGGCAAGGATGGGTTCCTTGCCGTCGAGCATTTGTTGGAATTGTGCGGCGTAGTTGGTCACGTAAATCTATTTGAATTGCGGGTGTTGCTGCAATTTTTCCCAAGTGGCAGGGGCGAGCGGGGCTTGACGGTAAGAGGGTTCCCACATGGGTTCGGCGCTGGTGGAGTTCTGGGCGCGTTTAAGCCAGGTTTTGTCGAGGGGCTCGGAGATTAAGTCCAGTGAGTTGGCGGCGATGGTGGTTTCTTCCTTTTCGCCGGTGGCGTGGCCGGCGCCGACGTAGAAGTCCGCGAGCAACAGGGAAACGCGGAGCATGGTGCTGCGGGAATAGGTTGGCAAGGCGCAGGGGCGTTGCGGGTCGAGGAGGCGGAACAGATTGGCAAAAAGCGGTTGAGTCCACATGGCGGGATTCTTCGCGGGGGAAAAGGCGTCGAAGAGGATGGCGTGCGGGGCCGGTGGTTTCCCTGCGGTGTTAGCCAATGTCTGCGTGACAAAAGTTGGGAAGTCGCCGAGGTGGAGTTCCCAGTTTACGGTGCGGGAGCCGTCGGTGAAGGTGGCGCGCTGGTGCTTGAGGAAATCATCGACGGCGGATTCGTAGCCGGTGAAATAGCCGAGGTCGGTGGCATGGTCCAGGGCAAATTGGAGCGGGGCGATGGTGTGGTCGAAGCTGATGATGCGCAATGGGCAGGTGGCGGCGCGGGTGGCCTTTAGGACGGTGAGCACGTTGGCGGCAGCGCCGAGACCGACGTCCCAGATGACGAATTCGCCGGTGTGGGTGGCCATGCGCTCGGGCAAGTGCAATTGCTTCACGTAAAGCGCTTCGGCTTCGGCAACGGGGCCGATAACGGGATGGAAGGTCTCGCGATGTGCCAGCGAATGGACGCTATGCACGCCGCTGGCGAGCTTTACGAGCCGATAGCCTTCTTTAGTCGAATGCATCTGGATTAGCATAACAAAGAAATGGGGTCGTGCGGAACAAGAATTCGCGTTTCTTGCAAGAGGGGCAGAATTGGGAGAGGTTGCGGTACCCTACCAGCTTTCAAAAGGAATGTTATGAAAACGGATTCTGGAGCAAGATGTTGCGATGCAAGGACAGCGGCGGTGGCGTTGGGACGTTGGTGTCTGGGAATAGTCTTTCTCTTCTACGGTTTGGGCAAGTTCATGGGAGGGGTGAACGGTTTTGCGCAAGGGATGGTGAAGCAGTTTGAAAAGACAATGTTGCCGCCGGGGTTGGTGACGGCTTTCAGCTACGCGTTGCCGTTTTTGGAGGTGGGACTGGGTGTTCTGTTGATCCTGGGTTTGGCGCGGGATGTGGTTTTGTTTATTGCTGGGTTGTTGTTAATTGCACTGACTTTTGGGCAGGTGATGCTGCAGCAGCCGCAGGTCGTGTTTTTTAATACGGCGTATACGATGATAGCAGCGGTGTTGTTGTTTGCGTCGAAGTATGATCGATGGGTGTTGATGCCGGGATGTTGTCGGTGGCGAGGGGATGGAGCGGAGACGAAAACAGGAAATTAAAAAGCGGCGGTTTTGGGCCGCCGCTTTGTTGTGATCTAAATATATTTTTGGATTACAACGCCTTCAGAGCATTGTCGAGAGCGGTGTAGAGTTTGTTCATGGTGGCTTCGGTTTCGTCGCCCATGTTGGAGAGGCGGAAGGTGGTGCCTTTGATTTTGCCGTAACCGCCATCGATCAGGATGCCTTGATCCTTAACGAGCTTCTGCAGCTTGGCGACATCGATAACGCGTCCGCCGGGGCGGGCACCGTTGCTGATGCAGGTGAGGGTGACGGATTCAAAACCTTTGTCCGGGAACAGGGTGAAGCCGTTGCGAGCGGCCCAGTCCTGGGTCATCTTGGCGAGCTTGGAGTGGCGGGCGTAACGGGCTTCGAGGCCTTCGGCGAAGAAGTCTTCGAGCTTTGAAGCCAACGCGTAGACGTGGCCGATGCTCGGGGTGCTCGGGGTCATGTGACCTTCAGCGTTCTTCTGGAATTCAACGAAGTCGAAATAATAGCCGCGATCCTTGACGGTGGCGGCCTTGGCCAGCGCAGCAGGAGAGGCGGCGAAAACGGCGAGGCCGGGAGGCATGGCGAAGGCTTTTTGCGTGCCGGCGAGCAAGACATCGATGCCGAGCTTGTCGAATTCAATTTTCGTCGCGGTCAGGGAGCTGACGGCGTCGACGATGAACATGACGTCGGGATATTTCTTCTTAAGCGCGGCGATTTCCTCGAGTGGGCTCATGACGCCGGTGGAAGTTTCGTTGTGAATTAGCGTGAGGGCATCAAACTGGCCGGTGGCGAGCTTGGCGTCGATTTGTTCGGCGCGGATGGGTGAACCCCATTCGACCTTGAGGCCCTCAGCCTGTTTGCCGCAGCGTTGGGAGACATCGAGCCACTTGTCAGAAAAAGCGCCGCACATGCAGTTGAGAACCTTTTTCGTGACGAGGTTGCGGATGGCGCCTTCCATCACACCCCAGGCAGAGGAGGTGCTGAGATAGACCAGTTGCTTCGTGTAGAGCAGGGATTGCAACTGGGGCTGCATTTTGGCGTAAAGATCTTTGAAGCCCTGGCCGCGATGACCAACCATCGGGGAAGAGAAAGCGCGAAAGGTTTTCTCGCTTACTTCGACGGGTCCCGGAATGTGCAGTTTAACATGTGCCATAAAAGTATGTGAAAGTTTTCACGAGCGGGGGCGGATGGCAAGCGAGAAGTGAAGGAGAGTATGCATTATTAGTTAATCGGGGAAAAGCCTATGGAATGTCCGTTGTCCGTTGGGGAAAAAGGTTGCATGGTTAAAATTCTACTGGCCTCGTGCGATTTCAATTTCCCAAGGGAAACTGAATTTCAATGTGGACGTTGTTGAAATCGGGGTCTTCGAGGTTGCCGGCGTGATGGCAGGCGAGGCCGGGGGGGAGAGTGGGCAGGACGATTTCCTGACCTTCCGCGATTTGTTCGCCGTTGGCCTGGAGCCGGATGAAGCGGTTGCAGAGGTCGATGACGGCCTGTCGGTAGCTGGAGGGAACGTTGCGGATACTGAGGTCGGGACGGCCGAATTTGCGCGTGCCGCGGGTGTGGATCCAAAGCATGTTTTCCGTTTCGCGGGAGACGAGGATGACGGCGTGATCGAGCCAGTTGGGCGGGTTGGGGAGGAAGATTTCCTTTCGCCAGGTGGCACCGTCGTAGAGTTTCAGTTGTTGGGGGTCGATGAGTCCGATGGCGCCGTTATCGAGAAAGTAGGTGGCGACGCCGATGGTATCGCGGAGATAATTCAGGTCGGATGGATCGGCGATCTCGCCCTGGATGACGATGCATTCAGGGGCAGTTTGGATGCGTTTGAAAAGCTCGGGATTATTCGTCTGCATGATGCGGGCGAAGCTGGCCTCGGTAAAGGGGAGGACGGGATGCTGTTCGCGATTGGTGAGCTTGACGGTGATGCCCGGAGGGACGCCGGTGGTGCGATAAATTTCGGGCATGATATTAATGGGCTTCGTGAAATGGCCATAGAGGGCGTAGAAGACCATGGCGTTGCCGCCGCCGGGCTGATGGCTGGGCCGTTTCCAATCAGGTAGTTGAGTTGTCATTCGATTATGTGTTGCGCACGCTTCCTTGAATACCATTGCGCGGAATCCTATGAAGATAAAGGAGAAGTTGACCTGCTTTGGATCAAGTAAGCTTTTTGGGATGAATAGCTACTTTTTATCGGCCACTTGGTTGGTGTTGGAGTAGACCAGGCGGAGGAGGGGGCGGGGTTCGCGTTGAACAGGGTAGTAAGCTGAAGTAGTGGAGCCTAAAGGAGGACTCCCAATGAAACTCAAGAAACGATTTTTCAGTAATTGAATGCGTGACCTGGTATCCGGAACTGGCTCCTGGCCAAGATCTGCACCCCACATCCAGACAGTACCGTCACTGGTCATGGCAATGGCTGCCCCCGAAGCATCACAAAGCGAGACCCAATCCGACCGGGTGCCGACCCGGCTCCATTTATGAGTGGGTTCGAGCACTCCGGGTCGATAGCGAATATTCATCTCCCAGAGCGTTCCGTCAGTATGCAGAGCAAAACATTTTGGTTTATCTGTGACGACCATCGCGAATTGATCTGTGAAAATATTGGTGGCGATTTGCTGGCCGAACTGGGCGGCAGGCATGGTGGGATTAGATGCAGCGCTGGATGGGGAATAGATTTCTCCCTTGTTATTGCGGATGTGGGACAGGTTTCCTGCATTGTTCGCAATCCAGTTGGTATCACTGGAGAATGGCAGTAATGCGGGAAGCGCGGCGAATTGACCAGCGGAGGCATTGGGCACCTGCCCCCAGATCCAAAGTGTATGGTCCTCCCGCAAGGCAAAAATAATCTGGCCTCTTCCGCCGATGGCCATCCAATCCCGATTGGTGCCGAGCTGGATAAGGTTGGTTTGATACTGGCTTGCAGAAGGACCAAGTTGTCCGAGCGAATTATCGCCCCAAGCCCAGAGAGTGCCGTTGCGCTTCAGAGCGACGGAGTGGAGGTCACCCGCTGTTACAGATACCCAGTCATGATTGGTGTCCACTTGTTGTGGTGTGGTGACATAGCGTGGGCCGCCGCGCCAGCCCCATTCCCACAGGGTGCCGTCGGTGTGAAGCGCGACCGTACGGCTGTTGGCAGTTAAGATTTGACGCCAACTACTGTTTGTTTCCACGAGGGTGGGAACAAGGAGCCTGATTCCCTGGCCGTGGCTCATTCCCCAGCGCCACAGGGAATTGTCGGGCAAAAGGAATGTGGTATTGCCAGCGCCTGGAAAGATGCGGAGTGGAGCGTTGCTGGAAGTGAGAGTGACCACGACCGGCGGCGGAATCATGGCTTTGGTGACCTGCGGCAGCGGCGAGCCGTAGAAGATTTTGTAGAGAGTCCAGCCGGCGAGGAGGAAAAAAAGGATGCCGATTATCAGGGCTGGTTTCTTCATTTAAGATTTCTGTGATTGGGACCTTTGGTGGATGCAGATTGGCAGGAAGCAGGCGGGGTGTCAAACCAGTGCAAAGAGTCCGCCTCCTTTCCTCGGCGGCTACGGGAAGCTGAGGATGGACAAGGCGGGTGCGGTGGTTCAATATACGCGGGTTTTTATGAAGCAGAATGTTTTGGTTTTGATGCGATGGGTTTGTGTGTTGACAGTTTTGCCGGGAATGGTTTGGTTGACGGGGTGTGCATCGGTGGGGGATCATTCCGCCAGCACTACGGCACGGACGGCAACAACTCCTTTACCTTTGATGAAGAATTACACTTTAGGATATCACACGCCGACTGATCCGACTTTGCAATCAAAGGTGGAGGCGGTGGATGCCACCTTGCGCAGGCGGCATGGGATGGGACCAGCGGATACAGCGGTGGGAGTGTTGGATTTGAACCACCATCGGTTGGCAATGATTCATCCGGACAGGGAGGATTATGGAGCGAGCGTGCCGAAGATTGGAATTTTACTGGCGTATTTTCAGTTGCATCCGGAGGCGGCCAGCCATCTTGATCCGACGACGAAGCACGAGCTGGGATTGATGGCGAAGGCTTCGAATAATGAGATGGCGTCGAAGTTTTCGCATCAGATGGGTTTGAAGCAGATTCAGAAGGTGATCAACTCGTATGATTTGTATAATACGAATCATGGCGGCGGCATCTGGGTGGGAAAACATTATGGCAAGGACAGTGAGCGGATTGGTGATCCGATCGGGAATAATTCGCATGCGGCGACGGTGCGGCAGTTGTTGAGATTTTATGTGATGTTGGAGCAGGGGAAGTTGGTGTCGCCACAGGCATCGAAGGTGATGATGGAGATTTTTGCATCGCCAGACATTCCGCATGATGACATCAAGTTCGTGAAGGGATTGCACGGGCGGGATGTGAAGATTTTGCGGAAATGGGGATCGTGGGAGAACTGGTATCATGACACGGCGGACGTCACGGGGCCGGGGCGGCATTACATCATCGTGGGGATGACGAAGCATCAGAATGGGGATGCGTATTTGGTGGATCTGGCGCGGGCGGTGGATGAGTTGATGCTGGAAGGGGCGAGGAAATAGGAAAGCCAGCACTTGCCTTAAAACAAAATCCCTCCTGCCATCCGGAAATTTCTTTCGGCATTCGGTATAGGGGCAAATGTTCGATGATGCATGCAGGCACAAATGCCAGTTACATACTTCCCGTTCCGGTGAATCGTAGGAATGTTCCGGGAAATTTTGGACTCCAGCTCGAGAAATAGGACAAGAATAAAATCAATTGCGGAGCTGATGGTCTTTGCCTTAACAGGGGCAAGTGAGGATGGCTATTCTTCAACTGAATCGAATCCTGGGGTTTCCTTTCTTCCTGGTTCCTCTTTACCGATGGAGGTCGTTTTTTCATAGGTTATCCGAAGTTAACCTTAAACCGAATCCAACCAGTCGCAGCGCGAAGAAAATCGGTTTCCGGACAAGACAGTGCCTCAACCAAGTGTCCTCTGGCAAAAGCTTTTTGCCGTTTGAATCCGATTGACACAATTCTATTTCATCATTTATAAGAAAGGCCATTCAGCCCTCATCAGGAATTCCAAAAGCCATGAAACTACTAAAAATATTTGGTGGCGTTATCGGAACAGCCTTTCTCATGACCTCGACGCTGATGGCCCAACGTCCGCATGGCATTGACGTCTCATCCTACCAAGGGACACCCAACTGGACGAGTGTCAAAAATTGTGGCTGGACTTTCGCCTGGGCAAAGGCGACCGAAGGGGTGTCCATTACTGATGGTTCTTATCGTTATAATATAAACAATGGCAAAGCTGCCGGCGTTTATATGGGCGCTT
>NZ_ABOX02000031.1 GCF_000172555.1 Pedosphaera parvula Ellin514 | reverse complement strand
TGCCCTATCGAAGCCAATGTGTTGGTGAGCGGCACCGCATTCGTGAGCGGAGTGATGTCGAAATCAACCTCAATATTAAAGGTGACGACGGCATTTCCAAGGTTTTGAACCCCTAGGTAATAACGCTGGCCAGGAACCAAAATAGGCGTGCCATTGGTCGCACTAAGCGTAACAAAATTTGGAACCGCAGGCGCAGACATTAACACATAATCGCCGCCATTCGTGCCGGTTGGCAGCGTATCCTGATTAAACAGCAGGTTTACGCTGCCGCCAGTGACGTTGAACAACATGTTGGTTGCAAAGTTCGCCCACAGCGGAACATCGACAGAGAAATATTTAATCTCGTTCGGATTAACTAAGTTCGTCTGCGAAATTCCATGCGATAACGGAGTCGCCAGCGGAGTGACTGAATCCAACACCATGCTGAGTTGCCAACTGACCAATGTCGGCACAGGATTTGTTGCGCCGGCACGGTTGTCCAGGATTTCCAATTTCCAATCGCCGTAGGAATTTTCTCCCGCCAACTTGTCCAGCCCTTCTTCAGGCAGGAAGAAGTTGGTAGGATTAAGCATGGGGTTTTGAATGAGTTGGAACGAATCAACCAGCAAGCCGTTGTCATGAGGAAAAATCTGCAAGGCCATATTGTTGCTGGGAGCTGTGAAAGTATAAGTATTGGTAACCCAATTATCCGCAGCCGAGATCGTATTGGTAATGCCGGCCAGAACAAGATCAGCAATCACCGAACACCCGCCAAAGACCGGACATTTGCCCGCACTGCCGGCGGCGTAGATACTTTGGATCTGAGAAGCTGAGAGGACTTGCCCGTAAACTGTCATTTCGTCAATCAAACCGACAAAGGGCGCATTATACGAACTATCGCCTACATTTCCTATACCCACACCTGGATCCGCACCAACCTGCAACGCCCCAATCGGGACAATAGTTGTGTTGGATTGTGCCGCCAACCGTCCGTTGATATACAGGCTCATCAAACCATTTGAATAAGTGCAGGCTGCATGAGCAAACTGGTTTAGCGGAAATGACGCTGTAATCCAAAACGAATTATTGGCATTGCCAGTAACGGCGAAACTGAGATCGCCAAAGCCCGGAGTACCAGCGTTTGGAGCGATCGAAAGTGTATATGGATCATAACCGGAGCGGTTATCTGATCGATAAAAGATCGCCTGAGCATAGGTCAGGTTACTGGAATAAAGCCAGCCTTCGAATGAAAAATTATTGGTCAGCTGCAAGTTTGCCGGGTCACCCACCACACGAAGCATCCCGTTAACAATACTGAATGCTTCGCCCACAATGCCTGGAGCAAATGTCACGGTTCCAGCGGTCACCTGTGCGTCATTGCCTCCGCCAGCAGAGTCCAAATAGTTCGATTCAGCTCTCCACCAACTGATCGGAGTCAAGGCCGGCTGACCACGGCTGACGAATTGTAAGCGATAGTCGCGACCGGCAATTGTCGGCAGAATTCGAGATATGGAGTTGCTGTGCAATGCCAGAATATTGGTGCCAGTATCGGCCAGATTGGGTACGGCCACCACCGCCACTGGATTTGTTGTATTCAATAGAGTCCACCCATCGAGCGTTGTCGGCGCAGTATAATTTCCAGGCACAATTCCTTCGAAGCTGGAGGTAAAAATATTCGAAGCTGGCACCACAGTATTTGTGCTTCCAAACGGTGGCACGGCAAACTTGATGGGGATGGTGGCGTAATTCGTGTCCTCAGTGAAATACGCGTAATTCGCTGTCCTCGTAATGGCGGTCAGACTGTACGTCCAGGCGGTCTGCTGATTGGCATTATTGCCCTCGTTCATTATGATGAATAGATTGCTCGAAGTTCCCGGACCGTAATCGATGACGAACTGCCCTGCCCCATTGACAGAACCGCTATCAAAGATCCTGATGCCATCGTAATAAATGTGCATGGTATCAGGTATGGAGTAGAAATCGTAATTTACCAGCAACGTGCCAGCGCTTAGATTCACCGGAATCGTATTGGTTTGCGCCAACGCATTACCGGAGTTGAAAGGCTGGTACGTATTAGTGATATTTACTCCTGCCCCGTAACCGTGCGTGTCCAACCGACCACGGTTTTCGGCCAGGAGCACACGTGTCCCTTGTGGACTGATCAAAGTAAGCACCAAATCCGAAATGCGCGGATGATCAATGCGCAGCCCCACTTCCGCACTTACCACATGGCTGTGGATACCTACGAAGTTTGTGGAATAGCTGACCGCATCATCAAGGATCGGCTCGTTTCCCTTTGAAAGGAATGTGTATGGTTTGATCGGATTCAAGCCATAGTACAAAAACTCCGATATGTTGAAGGTGACCGAGAGCGCACTGGGATTGTATACCGCAATATAATACCGACCGGGGTTGAGCGGCGGACTGTCATAGCTCGTCATCGACAACTGACCGCCTGGCGATGTGATGAAGGCCATTTTGTCGTATGCGGTGAGCGTCGGCAAATTACCACGACGAATCATCAAGTCCAATCCATTGGGACCGGTGATGCCAAGTTTCACCGTCAAGTTGGTTGCATTCGGCGGCACATCGATGAAGTCGTACCAATAGGAATGGCCAGCTAGGGTAACATGGACGTTATTGGTCGGACTCTTCGGTTCCAAAGTGATGCCGGCAAGATCCACACGACCGGTTTGGGTTAGCGCATCATCCACCATGGTGATGATCCACACGCCATCCGCGGCCTTGTCTCCAATGAATTTTTGCAGAGTGCCCGGACCATCGGTATGACGTGAGTCCGGAATATCATTCTGACCGCTATCATCATAGACGAAGGTCTGGCTGATCGCCGAGGGATTATCGAAGTAGGTATGGTTGTCCAACCCTACCAGCTTGCGCCCGTGCGAAAGTGTGCCGAGAAGATCTCCAAAGTTTTGATGCGTAATCGAGTTGGTCACGATGACTCGGCGAACAGCATCGGGTTCTGTGCTCACACCGATGAGGGCCGTATGACCCGGTTTGCCAGGAGAACCATCGGGTATGTTCACCGGGAATGAGGTCAGCATATTGACAATGATATTGCCATTGGCATCGCGCAACCCAAAAGGAAGAAAGCTTGATACTGCGAGGAAACTGTACTCAGCTCCTTGCTGATCCTCGGACTTGATCCCGATATAATAAGTTTGTCCCGCGCTGGAGTTGGTGAGCAGCACCTTCTCAGTACCCGTGCGGGTCGTGGATTGGTAGGCTGCATTCAAAACATTCTGATTCAGGTTGAGGAGGTTTGGATCAGTGGACACATACATGTCGATATCTGCTTCAGCACGACCAGCAGTTGCGGGGTCGCTCTCACGGGTACCGATGCGGGTCAATCCGATCTCAGGCGGCAGGAACGTTACGAAAGCGACGTTGGTGTAATTATTGGTATTGGTATAAATGTAGAAATTCCACTGACCACGCGAACCGTTCGTGGTGGCGGCATATTGTGAATTTCCGCCAACTCTTTGGTAGAACAGCGGAATTCCGTTGGTCACCGTGGTTGTATTGGAAACAATATTGGTTTGTTTCGGTCCGTCAGCGTAGGTCAGAGCATTCGTCACATCTCCATTGCCGCTGGAAACGACGAGGGCATAATCCTGGACGATATCATTGGTGTTGCCCGTTACCGCATTGATGTTGACTCTTCTTCCAAGAACGGTGATGGAGAAGTTCGTGCCCACAGGCGGTGCGATGTAAATATTTTCAACGTTGTTTACAAAGTCCAGCGTGGGCGGACCATTGGTGTCCCAAGGCTGGTTGAAGTCTGCTCCCACCTGGATATCATTGCCGTAGTAAACATCTCCCGTATCGAGATTGGTCAAAATCAAATCGAGGTCATTCACCAGCTTGATACCCACATTAGGATTACCCGGAGGATCGGTCCACACCAACGTTGCACGCAGCGGACGGGCAGCCGCTTGAGCAGTTAACTTAATGTTGAAGGTCTTCCGCTGACCAGTTGCCAGGGCATTGGTCGGGCTTTGATCGAAAATCAGCACGGGTGAATTTGAAATCGAACCCGATTGACCAACGAAATTCGTGAGGCCCTGGGGAATAGTGTTGGTGAGGTTGGCCAGGCCCCAACCTTGATAGTTAATTGAGTTCCTGACTTGCGAGTCATAATCCGATCCCGCCGGACGCGCTCCGTTAATCAACAACGCCTTCATCAACGCCGGACTGTTGGTCATGTGCAAGCGCTGTTCGAAAAACTCCTGCATCAAGCCAAGCATGCCGGATATGCCGGCAGCAGACATACTCGTCCCAGACTCATAACGATAATAAGGCCCAAGATCATCGTTCAGTTGACGCAAAACGTCGTAGTAAGTTCCATTATCGTTGGTGGTAAGCAGTTCAGTTTCGACGATGAAATTCAATGTTTCATTGGTGGGATCTCCAACGCTGTAAAATAACAGCTCGCCGGTTCTCAGAGCAAAGTCCTGGGGCAAGGAAACCAAATTGGTTCCTTTAAAGTCAAATATTTGAAGCGTCGGAGGCGATCCGTACCTCAAATAAACAGGAGTGCTTGGAAATGGTGATGGAGAAAAATTGTTTGGAAAAAGACGAATGTTTAGCCCTACCGCGTTATCTGGAAGGAAAAATGGTGGCATCGGCGTGAGCGTATTCGGATCGACTGACTGATCAGTGATCAAATTGTATTGATGATTTGTAGGGTTGTAATAGGAATTCGTATCCCACTGTCCGGACCGGGTGGAGATGACAAAAGTTCCGGGAGCAACCACGTCCGGTTTGAACCGTCCAAAATCGCCTTCCAGGCCAATGCCTACGTTCCCACGACTGGAAAACCCGGCTACCTGATCTTTGCTATCGGATATGCCTTGGAACCATTTATTGGTTTCACCATTAAAATAAACATCATTGGTGATATTCCGTAATTGCTCGATAGCTCCTACAGTGATGACATTCTTGGCTGTTCCGGGAGAAAGAATGCTGTCAGCATCCCCACTCAATCCGCTATCATCTCCATTTCCGTTGTTGCCGGCAGAAAAAACGAATAACACTGGCTGCGGCCCAACTCTGGAGGGAAGCGCGTCACGGACAGCCGCGTCATAGCTAGCGGCTTCAATGTTATATTCGAATGCATTTCTATAACCCCAACTATTGTTAGAGATGAGCGCGTTGGTTTGAGCAGCCTGCTCTTGCAAATAGGTGTCCGAAGAATCGAGAGACAGAACATAGAGTTTGGCTCCAGGCGCCATCCCGCGAAAATTGGCATTCTTTACCGAACCCGGCGGAACATTGCTTACAGTCGAGGACATCACTCCACTTCCGGCAATCGTGCCAGCCACATGAGTACCATGGCCTACAGTATCAAAAAGGCTGTTAGTAAAATCGGCAAAAATACGATTGGTAAGATCGAAGTGAGTTTGATCCACGCCGGTGTCATTGATATTGATCAAAATGTTGGTGCCGGTAAGCCCGAGGTAATTGGTGCTATTAGTCGTATTGAGTGATACCCGCAGAGTGGTGCGCGACAAATCATTGGCAGCCATTCGTGAATAAGACCGTTGCACTCCTTCAATCATTGGCATCGTGGCGAGCGATGGTAAGGCATCCTTAGGAACACGAACCGTGAGTACCTGACTACGAAAAGGCGAGCGTTCCTCAGCAATCGTTTCGACATTTAGCTTATTCAGTTCAGCCAGCGCAGCGTCACGGGTTCCGGGGAACAACGTCAACTTCAACTCCGTTCCTTCAGGGAGAGCTGTTTGTTCGACAGCGGACTTCAACAGGCCCGTCTCCAACTTGTAATAAGGTTCATAAGTCAGAACGCTTTGGACTCTGTAGTTTCCCCGCAAGGTTGCTGCCTCGGAGTCCGACATGCGGACGAGATAAGCATTGTTGGGAACATAGGATACGATTTCTGCGCCCGCAGCATGCAACGCCAGGCGGAAGGAGTCGTCGACGGGACCACGGGCCTGGACGATGAAACTGCCGTTATCCTTGGGAGCACGCAGATGCTCGGGTATCGCCAACTGGGTGGAGTCAGCAGTATCAATTAAAGCGTTGGCCATGAGGACACCGGTTTCACTTTTAGCCAGTTGATTAACGGTCTTGGTGGTATTGCTGAGCCGATACGGGAAGCGGGAAGAATTGGTGGCTTTTTCCGCTGCTTTGGCAGCAACCTTCTTGGTCAGCATCTGAAAGGGCGACGGGACCTGTGTCTTGTGAACAGCCGCACTCTGGGATTCTCCCTGTGCAGCCAGCTTTGGCGTGATCTTATCCTGCTGGCGCAGCTCGCCGACATGTCGATAGTACGCCAAGCCGCCGATACAGAGCAGGCCCAACAGCAACCAAACGAGTCTCCTTTGCATAATTGTATAGAGTTTAATAACGACTTCAGATTTACTACAAATCAACCGGCCACTACAGGATTAAATCCACCCGCAGCACAACACACGTCTCTTTTGGCCATTCGAACATACTATCCCATTTTGGAGAGTATTCCAATCTCTTTTATCAGTCTGGCGGCAGCACATTGTACTGATCCACAACCACACGTGGTTGGGCCAATTGTGTCTGTCCGGGCACCGGAGGGTTCTCCACATGGATCACGGCACGGATTAAAGATTCTCCAGTCACGGTATAATTTGTGCAGAGGCCGAAATACGGCCCACTACCTTGATAGAGCGAACGGTCTGCAGGTTTCAAGGATTGGCCATAGGCATAGATCACGTATTGCGGCTGTCCCACTTTGAGAAGTCCCAAAATCTGCTGTGGAATTGCTTCATAAACTGAATCACTCAGGGCCTTCTGAACCTGCACGTCAGAACTACGATTTAAAAATGGTGAGTTCGTCGATAATTCCGGAACTGCCAGAATGTTTCCAAGATTGGTAAAGACTCCTCCCAAATAGTTTGTGCGACGGACGTCATTGATTGCTACAAGAATATTCGAGATAGCCAGGTTATTTTTAATCGGATCAATCACGAACGGAGTATACTTGGCAGGTTGCGGCGAAACGGTATCCAAGTCGATGTCGGGTGTACTGTTGGAAAGAGCAATGGCACCGCCAAGCATGGCATACCAGGAAGGGGCATTACTTTGATTGATGGAGAGCTGACCGCGAGCGGCATTGTCGTTTGGTGCAGCGGTAAACAAACCAACGATTTTCCAATCGTTGGTAGGATGCGTCAGCGGCGCATCGGGAATGCCAGTTTTGACGACAATCTGGTTTTTATATCGATTGCCTGTCCATTTTTCCCAATCGTCAAACTGATTCGTAGCGATGCTCGGTGATTTGAGGTAGATCGTTTGCCATGGCGTTCCACGATGAACACGTCCCAACCAACCGACACTTGGAAATCTATTAGTGGGAAATTGCCAATTGTCCGATCTCGCAACTAGGGGATCTTTGTAGGCCAAGTCAAAAGGATGCTTATCACTCGCCTTATTAGGATTACCTCCCCAAGGGCTATATCGATCGTTAAGCAAACCAATATTCTTCACAATGTTGGTCGAATAAAGAGGTGTTCCAAGTTTAATTCTTGTAAGCAGATTAGTGTTTCCCAGATCCCAAGAAGTAAAATGAACCAACGGATCGTTTGCTTGCCAGGAATTATAGGATAAAAGTTGACCAGTCGGAACAAAAGGGGTCTGCATTTTTAACAGATTAGTTGCTCCTGTATAGAATAACTGAAAATTCGCGATTTCCGCCGCTTTGGCAAACTCGTTGGGAGTGTTGATCATGTATTTGACCCACTCTGAGCTCGAGACCTGGCTTCCCAAGGAAATTTGGATTTGATTCCACATGCCCTGAGTAATTTGTGGAACAAGCGAAGCCGTCTTCGAATCCCAGACTGAAGCGCTTGCTTGAGGATCTCCGGCTTGTAAAGGGTTTTGCAAATCCTGCATGATGTTTTGGTGGTCGTCCAAGCCACTGAGTTCCACAAAGTCGAGTAACCTGCCGCTCTGACTATCAATCATCATAACACGCAAGCGGTTCGTGACGTTTAATCCCCAGTTTTGTGAGCTAACACCCGTGTTTTCTTCAAAGTCTGAATTCTCGCTGGGAGCGCTCGCATTTGCCTGCAAACCCAATGGATTGTAGTGAAGAATAGAATCCGGAACGAAAACATAATTCGTGGATAGAGGGATGCTGAAAGCTCTTGCATAGTTAAGATTGGTCGCTCCTAGCCAAATGTTCGGGCCAAGTTGCGCGCTTCCGGTGAGCGAGAGCTTATTAGTGGTATATCTCATGACGCCCAAATCATTCGTCAGCCACATGGTTAAATCATTATTAACTATGATTTTCACATCACGAGGATAGGCGTTTGAATAAGAGTTCCACATTTCCACTCCAACGACATTTGAAATTCCAACTGCATATTGCGTGCGGTAATGCCACTTATTAACAGGGTCAGTCTGATTGTCCTTCTTGATTTGAATTCTTCTCGTGAGCTGCATCACATTGCCCATTGAGAACTCATTGAAGTTCGGGAAACCTTTCTTTGCCCCGATCACCCATGGAATTCCATAAACATTCACATTAGTGGGATTGGCGCTAATTGCACTTTTCAAGGCGCTCAAATTTGTTGCGCTAAGATCGCTCAAGTCATAGAAATTGTTGGTATAACCATTCAACTGAGTTGCTACCTCGACATAGTTTTTAATATAAATCTCATTCCCATTGGTCACTCCGAGAATTGGTTTGAAGACTGACGGAAAATAAGGATAGCCGGAACTGCCAGATCTAAATTCACGACTGGTGGTGGCATCGTAAATATTGGCAGCGAGCTGCAACATGCGATGCACAGCCGGAGTATAACCATTGGTTGGATAGAGCGGAATATAAGATGTCGAAAGATTGGTATAACCGGGTTCGCTGCTCAAGGTGGAGAGCATGGCATTCGCAGCGTTTGTAAAGAATTCTACCGGAGCCCAGTTTTGAAAATTGGTGGCATTCCTGCCGTTCAAGTTCTCATAATTGACGTTGATTTTCCCTGACTCGGGCATGGAATCGACGCCTAATTGTTGGAGCAGATTGTAAAAGGTGTATTGATTGGTGGTGTCGGTGGTAGGGCTGGGCAAGCCGATAGAGGCCAGTCGTCCGGAAAAGGAGTTGGCACCGCTGCCGACTTTGAAGAAGTCCTGCGGGGTAAAAAACCAGTTGGTATTGTCGGAACCGCTCCATCTTGTAGTGGTCCGATTAAAATCAGGATCCTGAACGGTGAAGTTGGCCGCGTTCGTGGCCAACAGACCTAACGAATAACCATCCGCATGGTCGAGTTGAAACAGAGTACTCGGAGTCGCGCCCGGATACATCTGCGCGAAGGTAAGCGGGTTGTTCCAATTATTATTGAACCGGTAGGCCAGGATGTCGGCAGCATCCTGGAAACCTAATCCAACGGTCTGCGCGTTGCCTATTGGATCGTAAGCATACGTTGATCCTCCCGCGCCCCACACGGTGGGATTTAATGCAAAGAGAAATGCCCCGACATTGATTTCCCAAGTGCCGACACCTTGATCGCGCCGGAAACCTTCATAGGGTTGGCCGGTGCCCGTATAATATTTCGCCACATTGTGAAGGTAGTTAATATCCATCGCACTGCCCATGGGGAGTGCGATGAAGGCGTAGCGGGCGACGAATTGATTACTGCGGGAGTGCGGCAACTCGGGGCGATCGAGGATGCCGATCCATTCGGGGTCGCCGATGGCGAAAAAGGGAGCGCGGGGATTAATCTTCGGCGGGACGAGACCATAGTAAGGAGTCACCCAACCGTTGGTGTCGTAAACGCCATTCCGGTTGAAATCCAAATAGAAACGAAATTCCGAGGCCAGTTGTCCGTTGCGCTGTGCTTGATTGGTGCTTACAAAAACCGGAGGACGCGGGAGGATCAAAAGATTGGCCACGTTCTGCAGGAAATCATTTTGAGTCAATGGTTGGCCGGTATTTCGAATATCATAATTTACATTCGTGAAGCTGGCCAACCCTCTAACGAATCCGTTGGTATTAATAAAGTTCGTCGAAACAAGCAGACCGACGTTAAATCCGTTGTTGTTCACCAGCATCTCGCTGACGAGCTTTGCCTTTATATGCTCAATGGCAGCATCGGCAGCAAAGACGGAATCATTTTGATGGGAACGATTGATCACACCTTCGCGTTCGTGGCGGCTGATGGCGAGGAAGGCCACGGCCATGAAGGTAATCACCGACAGCAAAATCAGGGTAACAACCAGCGCTACACCTTGTTCAGAACGACGTTTCATTTGTAAGCCTGGGGATCTGCGTTACGGATGGCAATGCGTTGCCGGAACAGGTGAACCTGCGCGGCATGAATGTTAAGAAAGTTATTCGCAGCGGTTGGATTGTTGGTCAATCCCCGCAGTTTTTGCAAAGTGCGATCTTCCAAGACGCCCAACTCAACGTCGAGATAGGCAGGAACTGCATTGGACCAGAAATTGTAGGTCGTCCTGTCGGAACGGGGTGAATCCGAATAGACGTAAAAGTTTGTGTTAATCTGCGTATTATTGTTGTAATTCGTATTCAGCAAACGACCGCGCGCATCGTAGGCAAGGACGCGGAAATGAACAACACCATCCACCAACCGATGAAAGTTGGTGTAGAAAGGATGTGGAAAATTGGTGGTAAACAGATTCAGGCCGTTGGTGACCGTATTTCTGGGATCAACAGTAACCAGCGTGGGGAAGAGAAAATTGGTGGTATATAGCGCACCGATGGGAATGCCGGTTACGATCTCGGGGGAGTTCACCATAAAACCAACACCGGTCCATTGATGATTGTAGCTGGAGAGAAAATAGAAGCTCTCCAGAACGTTGGTCCCTTTGTCTTTAGGATCGGTCAATGGCTGCACCAGGATTGGGGTATTGCCATCATAGGTCGCATAGAAGTTCATGACATTCGACGCATGGTAGGGAGCCATCTCCTCCACTTCGCGGGTGACCAGATCCATGACCATTCGACCGCCTTCGAGCCTATCCACCTGCGTAACACTGCTGGTAAATGCTTTCCGTACCTGGTCGAACATGGCAACCAATCCAAGAATGATGACGGCGAGCAACACGACCACCACGAGCATTTCCACCAGCGAGAAAGCACGGAGCAGCCTGGCCTTGGTACCACGCCCAATCGATCCCGCAACCTGTTTGTCTTGTGAGGAGAACTTCATTGGATTTGGTTGGTGGAATAGGCCTGAGGTTGGATAAACCACAATTCCGTGGTTCCAGCTTTACCTTCATTTGTATGGAGTAATGATCCGCTTGCCAAGGTGCGAAAAACCTGCCGTTTATTTCCGGTATCTCCATTGCGAACTGGCAACACCGGCCATTCGAAACGCAATCGCATTTCGTGCAGGTTGTTTCTTAGATTAATAGTCTCAGCAAAGGCAACCTGTCGGTTAGTTACCTGAACAGGAGTTAAAGATGCGCTACTAAAGTTCGTCCATTCAGAATCATGCTGACTATACGGAATGATTTGAGGAAAGAGACGGTAAGTGAACGCGAAGTCGCGAGAAGACTGGTTTGTACCCTGGTCAATCAAGGGACTGCTCATGGCACGGAAATCGGCCGTGGTAAAGTTGCTTCTAAAGCTATTGGTGTTTAGATCGAAAAAGTATTTTGGGATGCTAATCAACCCGATCACATTGGAGCTATTAGTGAGATAGGAACCTCCATAAGGAACCAGATCGATATAGTAATTTGAAGTTGTGAACCAGTTAATGTTGGTGGTTAAAGGAAGGTTGCTTGGGCCGGAATAAAAATAAGAATAATTCGTGATACAAACAATATGGTTTGTGAGAAGATCGGGACCACGGGCACCGGAGCGGAGTGCCTCCATCAGGTAGGTGGCGTCCATGCTGATGACGGTGTCTTCACGGTTGTCCTTTTGCACGGACATGCCAGTAGGAAGAACGCCGATGATGGCCACGAGGGCAAAGCCGATGACCGCGAGGGAGAGGGCGATTTCAATCATCGTGAACGCCGCCTGCGCTCCCCTGCCCGATTGCATCCTCAAAGATTTTCTTAACAACTTCATTGAAGCTCCTGTTTCTCGATGCGTGCCCGTCCGGTCAAGGCATCGATATGAACCACGTTGGAAATGTTGATGGAATTGCCGATCGGAGTCTCCTTTGCCTCGGGGGTTTTGGTGATATCAAATCGTCCGCTGGCATCGCGAACGGTGAAAACGGCGCCGCGCGACAAAGGAATGTATTCGTCAGAGGTGGCGGCGACTGCTGGGTTCCCCAACGCCAACCGGCCCAAATAGTCGAATGCCACGTAAGGCAATAAATTGGTATTGTTAGGAGGGTTGTTGGTGGAAATGATCGGGAAAGGAAAAAGAATATCGTGGTGAAAGGGCGGTATCTGCGGCAAAGGCGGAGGAGGCAAGGTTAAGGTTGGATTGAATTTGTTGGTGGCAATAAAAACGCCACTGGGCAGCGTCCGCCAGGCAGTCAGGTAGCGCGCTGTTGGCCGGCCAGGTTGATCCCCCACTGTGCGCAGGGAGAGCAGCGCGTAGGTGGTATACTGGCCTCCGTAGACGTTGCTAATCATGGCTAGCTGAAAGGGGTCCGTTGGCATGGTGAACGTCGAGTTGTTCATGTTCGTTGGAACGAACACCACATAAACCGTTGTATGTTCAGCAATAGCACGGGCACGTGCGAGGGACAGATCATCCAACAATTGGCGGTCCGCCGCAGCGATGGCGTTCGATTTGCCAAAGCCGCTCATGACCGGGACAGCAATCACCGCGAGCAACAGCATGATCGAAATCACTACGAGCAATTCGATCACGGTAAAGGCCGCAGCTCCCTCCTGTGCAGTGCCCGAAAACGTGGCGGAACGCTGGCCAAGCAGCATTGGCCTGGTTTCGCAGTTAAGTTTGATATTCGAGCACTTCATATGAACTAAGTTTATTGCCAGCTCAGAATGTTGTCCTTGTTCACCTCTTGGTTGGCCGGCTTCGTCGGGTCGGCTTTTCCATCCAGCCCCATCGACCAGATCATAACGGGAGCTTTGAGGTAATAGCCTGTTGAAGGAGGCGTCCCAATCCGAACCATTGCATCCAACCCTTTGGTAGCATCGGCAGTTTGAGAAACGACAGGAAGAGTGTAGAATGCATCCTTCGAGTAGCCATCAGCATCATAATCAATGGTGATGATGTAGGGATGCCCCCAGGGATCGCGTAGTTGAA
The DNA here is from genome assembly GCF_000172555.1 of Pedosphaera parvula Ellin514. Lineage (NCBI taxonomy): Bacteria > Pseudomonadati > Verrucomicrobiota > Pedosphaerae > Pedosphaerales > Pedosphaeraceae > Pedosphaera > Pedosphaera parvula. The sequence goes on along the minus strand of NZ_ABOX02000031.1, from coordinate 65,583 downwards.
AATCCGTGGTGCTGAAACCAGGCATGTTCGTCTCCGTGACCATCTTGGCAGGTGAGAAGAAAGTGTGCCGTTGAGGATTTGTTGCATGGTTTGTATTTGAGCCCCCATCATAATCCATGACAGCAAGGATAACGTCGGAATTAGTAGGAACCGTTCCGGGAGAATTGAGAGGAATTGTCCCCGGATAATTCGTCAGGCCATAGGTCGTATCGCCAATAGAGGAAGCCTTGCCTGGATAACGTCCATAGGTGCTTTCGTACTGGTTGATGGCTGCTTCCAGATTCTTCATTTCCGCCATAGCCGCCCTTTTCTTGGCGGCATTCTTGGCGGCCACGAGAGCCGGCAGCAAAAGGCCGGCAAGGATGGCAATAATGGAAATGACCACCAGCAGTTCGATCAACGTGAATGCGCGCGAGAATCTGCGGCCGCATTTGGGCGAATGTTTCATAGGATGGTTAACAAGTTGGGGACTGGTTCCGATTGGATAAATAGTGGATGGAGAGTCATTATGCGCGGAAAGGCGTTCGCTCCAGAACCGAAGATCGGGCTGGAGCTTCTTATCAAGAATGCGGGGATTCCAGGCGGAATCAAACCAGCGAATTGGCAGTCGCGTCATAGGTTTTGATGATGGTTGAAATTTGGCCATGGCTCGATTAGTAAGGACCAACACCTCGTTCCGGTTCATTGCTCCAATTGCTGATACGATTGGTCTTTCCACCGATAATTACATCAATCCACAAGTCGTATGTATTGGGATTGTGCTTGGGACTGGAGGAAACGTAATTAATTAGGTTGATGAGCGAATTATTTATATCCGGAACATCATTAGGTCCCTTGGAAGGCGAGAAGAAAACCCAGACTGGTTCGTTCGGGTCGTTGTTGATATTTTTCACCTTCTCCATCTTTATTTTTTCAATAAAATTATCGATTTCCTTCTTTTCAGCAGACGAATTCATTATTCCGGGCGTGCCGAAAAATGTGGTCAAAGTGGGAACGCTCCTAATGGTTTCGCCCTGGCCAAAATCGATCGTGAATGCAGGCACACCAGCAGCGGTGGTACTAAGCGCGCCCCAAAGCTCATAAACGAGTTGATTGTTGCCCGGCTTGTTGAGCTTGTTGTCAGGAGGATAAAAGCCCTTTTTGGCCTGGTAACGATCAATGGCTGTAACCAACTCGGAAATTTGTCCACGCGCGCGGGATTGGATTTTAGCCTTGCTCACAATCCCGGTTGCCGGGATGAGCAAGGCAGCCAAGATGGCAATGATAGCCATGACCACCAGGAGTTCGATGAGGGTGAACCCGGCAAATGAGGAGAGGCGGCGTTGAGGGTAAAGTTTCATTAATGCTATAAGTTATCGTTCACGCAATTCTTGTTCCATTCGCTCGCTCAACCATTGTTTGATCATGCTCTGATAATTCAGATACCTGGACCGGGCCAGCCGCTTGATCCTCGCCAGCATCCGCGGGTCGATGCGGAGGGTGATGGTCACCGATTCCGACGACTCGCTGTTGCCTGAGATGGCAGACTCCATGAGACGCAGGTCCGGGCGATAATCCGCCCAGTAATCCGCCTCAGCCGCCTCGCTGTCGAAGATCGGCACGTCTTCCCAATTGGCAAACGAATTCATAAAGAATTACTTGGCCGCCACCTCGTCATCAACGTTAAATTGGTTCGCCATTCAATGCGCCAGAGTTTGTTCCAATTTACGCTGATAAAAAAACCTCTCTTCAGCCTCCATCGTCCGGGCGAAAATGATCCGGATCAACTTCCCATTCGTGCGATATACGCTGAAAATCCCCACTCCGCCGGCAGACATACCGAGATTAAAAAAACGTGCCTGCACCGCGAAACGTGGTGTATCGGGCAGTAACTTTACTGCGAAAGGATCCTCGAAGGATTCCTCTATCTCCTGCCGTGTCAAAGAACCATCCAAATTGAAGGGCAAATTATTCCAATCAAACTCCATATTGAGTTAATTGTATGTGTAAAGCCCATGCAATGTGTTTACATTGTATTTACACATGGCGATTATGTTTGTCAACAGGGATTATTGGTTATTATTAAAAAAAGCCACCAGGAACGTCCCAGTGGCTTTGATGTGTTTAGATTGGTTTAGTCGCCACTCTTTTTGTCGGTGGAATCGATGCCGTTCATCAGGGCAATCAGCGGCAGGAACATGGCGATAACGATACTGCCAACGACCACAGCCAGGAAGACGATCATGATCGGTTCAAGCAGTGAGGTCATGGCGGAAACTGCGTTATCAACTTCTTCGTCGTAATTGTCGGCAATTTTGAGCAACATTTCCGGCAAAGCACCGGTTTGTTCGCCGACGTCCACCATGCTGATAACCATGGGCGGGAATACACGGGATGCTTCGAGCGGTGCGGTGATGGTTTCGCCTTCCTTCACACTTTCGTGCACGGCCATAACGGCGTTCGCAACAATGACGTTGCCGGCGGTTTCCTTGACGATGTTCAGCGCCTGCAGAATCGGCACACCGCTGCTGACCAGAGTACCGAGGGTACGGGTGAAGCGCGCGATGGCGACCTTGCTGATGACCGGACCGACAACCGGCATTTTGAGCTTAAATTTATCCCACACACGACGACCCGGTTTGGTGCGGATGGTGAGCATGAAGATGATTATGACGGCGATGATACCGCCCAAAGTTACGAGGAAGTGATCCTTGATGGCGCGGGAAATGCCGAGAACCAAGCGGGTGAAGGCCGGGAGTTGTGCGCCTTCCAACATGCCGGCGAAAACAGTTTCGAATTGCGGAATGACGTAAACCATCAATATCGCCATGATGACCACCGCGACCACCAAAACGGCGACGGGATAGAACATGGCTGCGATGACCTTGCCTTTGATCTTCTGGGCCTTTTCCATGAACTCGGCCAAGCGGTTCAAGACGACTTCGAGCACACCGCCCAGTTCGCCGGCTTTAACCATGTTTATGTAGAGACGATTGAAAACTTTGGGATGTTGCGCCAGGCCTTCAGAGAAGGTGCTGCCACCTTCAATGGATGCGCCCAGATCTCCGATGATGCCGCGCAACGTGGGATTTTTTTCCTGCTTTTCCAAGACCCGCAGACCGCGGAGCAAAGGCAAACCGGCATCGACGAGCGTGGCCAACTGACGGGTGAAAGTGGTAAGGACCTTGGATTTAACGCGACCGCTCAGACCGGGGATTTTAATGCTGATATTGGCATTCATCCCCTTCCCCTTGCCTTTGCCTTTCGCAACGGCAGCCTTCTTTTTATCCTTGGAAGCTTTGTCGGGTTTCTCCTTGTCGACTTCGACAATCTTGGTGGGGAAAAAGCCCATCTCCTTGACGCGCGTAATGGCTTCGTTCTGAGTGGCGACGTCCAGGGTGCCTTTGGTCTCCTTGCCGCGGGAGTCCATCGCTACATAACTGAATTTTGGCATAAGAAACCTGCGTTTAGGTGTATTTCACCACTTCTTCGATGGTTGTGTTGCCGTCGAATATACCGCGCAGGCCATCCTCCCGCAACGTTATCATTCCCAGTTCGACGGCCTTTTGACGGACCACCACAGTTGGTGCGCGTTCGTTGATGAGCGCACGAATCGGCTCGCTCACCACCAGCAATTCATAAATACCTTTTCGGCCTTTGTAACCGGTATCATTACAAGTGGAACAACCGCGGCCGTAGTAGAACATTTTATCACCCAGGTCGTGTGGGGACAGGTTCAAAAGATTCAGCTGATTTTCGGTCGGCTCGAACGGTGTGCGGCAGTTCTTGCAAACCGTACGCACCAGGCGTTGAGCCAACACCCCCATCAAGGTGGAGGAAATCAGGAACGGTTCCACGCCCATGTCCACGAGACGTGTGACGGCGCCGGGAGCATCGTTCGTATGGAGCGTGCTCAAAACCAAGTGACCAGTAAGGGAGGCTTGAATGGAAATCTGGGCGGTTTCCAGATCGCGCATTTCTCCCACCATGATGATGTCGGGATCTTGACGCAGGAACGAGCGCAACACTTTACTGAAAGTCAGTCCGGAAGCTTCGTTGATAGCCACCTGCATGATGCCTTCGATGTCAAACTCCACCGGATCCTCCGCGGTCAGCAACTTGGAATCGATGGTATTAACCGTGCGCAGGCAGGAATAAAGCGTGGTCGTTTTGCCGGAACCAGTGGGCCCAGTGACGACGAAGATGCCGTTCGGACGATTAATCGCTTCGACAACGTACTCGTGGATGTTGCGGGGAAAACCGAGCGCATTGATATCGAGATTGACCGAGTTCCGATCGAGAACACGCAACACCACAGATTCGCCAAATTGAGTTGGGAGAGTGGATACGCGCAGATCGATGACGCGATTTCCGAGATTCAGGCTGATACGTCCGTCCTGCGGGAGGCGGCGTTCTGAGATGTTCAGGTTCGCCATGACCTTGATACGCGAGGTGACGGGCAAAGCCAGGTGCTTGGGCGGAGGGGCCATTTCGTAGAGCGCACCATCCACGCGATACCGAATGCGGAATTCCGTTTCAAACGGCTCGAAATGAATATCACTCGCACGATCCTGAACAGCCTGGAATAAAATCAAATTTACGAAGCGAACAATGGGAACTTCATTTGCAAGATCCGCCAAAACGGTATCACTATTGGCACCTTCGACTGCGGCAACCTCGCTGGCGATTCCCTTGTCATCGCCGATTTCCTTCAGAATATCCGAGAAACTTTCCTCTTCCGTGCCATAACTCTTTTCAATGGCTTTTTCGATGTCAGCGGGATCAGCCACCACCACCTGGATGTCTCTTTTGACAACGAAACCCAGTTCATCAATATGACGGGGATCGAGCGGCTCCATCGGGGCGATCTGGACGGTATTGCCGAAGACGCCGACCGGAATGCAACGGTACATGCGGGCTGTGGAAGCAGGAACTGCCGCCAGGATGTCCTTGGTCAATTCCCGATCGCGCAGGGAAACGACTTCCGTACTGAGCGCATCCGCTTCGAGTTGCAGGATTGTGGCGATGTCCATGATGCCCAAGTCCTGCAGGATCTGAATCACAGGTTTGCCACTGCGGCCCAGTTCCCCCTCGACTTCTTCGTACTGCAAGTCGTCGATCAGGTTTTGTTCCTTGATCAACGACAGCAAAGGATCAGAAATAATGTCTGACATAGCACGCTCAATTCTTCTTCGACGTTTCCACGTTCATGGCCTGCGCCAGTTCCAATTCCTGCAATTTCGACTGGATGGTGATCGGGTCCTGGGACTTCTGAATTACTTCTTCACGGGCAATCTTGCCAGCCATGTAAGCCTCCAACAAGCAACTATCCAGCGTTACCATGCCGAACTTGGCGCCCGTTTGAATGTCGGAATTTAAACGGAAGGTTTTATTATCACGGATCAGCGCGGCAATGGAAGGCGTGTTGACCATGATTTCGAAGATGGCCACGCGACCCGGCTTGTCGATACGCGGGATAAGCAACTGGGAAATGACCGCCTGCAACACCGTTGAAAGCTGAATACGAATCTGTTCCTGCTGGTTGGTGGGGAAGGCGTTCACGATACGATCAATCGTCTTGGCTGCGCCGGTGGTGTGGAGGGTGCCGAACACCAAGTGACCCGTTTCCGCAGCCGTGATGGCGGCATCAATCGTTTCAAGGTCGCGCATTTCACCGACCAGAATCACATCAGGGTCCTGACGCAAGGCGCGGCGCAAAGCCTCGGCGAAACTGGGCACGTCAACGTGAATTTCACGTTGCGTGATGACCGCTTTCTTGTGCTTGTGATAGAATTCGATCGGGTCCTCGATCGTTATGATGTGAGCTTCCTCGCGCTCCTCGTTGATCACGTTGATCATTGAAGCCAGCGTCGTGCTTTTGCCGGAGCCGGTAGGGCCGGTTACCAGGACCAGACCACGGGGCTTGTAGAGAAGTTCGCGGACGGACGGAGGCAATCCGATGGTATCGAGCGGCAGCAATTTGTTCGGGATCTGGCGCAAGACCATGCCGAAGTTACCCTTTTCCTTGAATACACTAACGCGGAAACGGGCCAACTCACCGAAAGCAAAGCCGAAATCCGAACCACCGCGTTCCCGGACATGCTGGATATGATCGTCCGAGGTGATACTGCGCATCAATTCTTCGGAGTCTTCCGGAGCCAGTATGGGGCCTTCCACGCGATGTAGAATTCCGTGCACCCGGATGACGGGAGGCAGACCTACGCGAATGTGCAGGTCAGACGACCCTTCGGAGACCATCAACTGCAGCAAATCGGACATTTGATACGACATACGCGAATTTCTAATTTCGATTCAGATTATTACAAAAGGTTAAAAACTTATCCCAAAATGATAAAGTAGATTCGTCATCAGCAGGAGTGATTGAAATGAGCTGCTTCAATCCACGTCCCCCACCGTCGCGCGGACCACCTCTTCCGTAGTGGTCAATCCAGCCAGCACCTTCCGGATGCCGTCCTCGCGCAGTGTGCGCATACCCATTTCACGGGCGCGAATGCGCAGCACGGAAGAGGGAACACGTTCATAGATCAACTTGCGGGCTTCGTCATCGATCACAAACACCTCGAATACGCCGAAGCGACCCCGATAACCCGTCTTGGAACAATTACTGCAGCCCTTGCCCTTCATAAAGGTGGCGTCCTTCACGCTGCCAGGATCGACACCCAGGGAGCGGAGTTCGGCATCGGTCGGAGTGTAGGGAGCTGCGCATTGGCGGCAAATCTTTCGAACCAGACGTTGGGCCATCAAGGCGCGGGTTGAAGAAGCAACCAGGAAGGGCTTTACGCCGATATCGATCAAACGAGTCACGGCACCGGGAGCATCATTGGTGTGGAGCGTGGAGAACACCAAGTGACCGGTGAGGGAGGCGTTGATGGCGATGGTGGCCGTTTCGATATCTCGAATTTCCCCCAGCATGATCACGTTCGGCGCCTGACGCAGCATTGAACGCAAGGCGGCGGAGAAAGTAAGCCCCACCAGTTCGTTCACCTGCACCTGGTTGATGCCAGCCAATTGATATTCAACAGGGTCTTCGACCGTAATGATTTTACGGTCGGGCCGGTTAATAAAGTGGAGACAGGAATAAAGCGTGGTGGTCTTACCGGAACCGGTGGGGCCGGTAACGAGCAAAATACCGTCGGGCAAACCAATCAATCGTTCGAAGGTCTGTTGGTCATCAGTGAAGAAACCCAGCTCCGGCAAGCCGAGGCGCAATCCTTCCTTGTCCAAAATACGCATGACGATGCTTTCGCCATGGTTTGTGGGGAGGCAGGATACGCGCAAATCGATGGTCTTGCCGCCAACTTGCGTCTGGATGCGTCCGTCCTGCGGAATGCGTTTTTCCGCGATGGACATGTTCGACTGAATTTTGAGGCGGCTGATGATGGAAGGCTGAAGACGCTTGGGCGGACTCTTCATTTCCTGCAACACACCGTCAATTCGGTAACGAACGCGGAAGGTTTTGGAGAGTGGTTCCAGGTGGATATCGGAAGCCCGCAATTTGAAAGCTTCAACGATCAGCGTATTGACCAGCTTGATAATCGGGGCATCCGCTTCGAGAACCGTGTCGTCGCCGCCAGCACCGCCGGTTGGAATGGCAACCTCGGACTGGGTCAGCTCCAGGATGGTCTTTTCGAGCTGGGAGTTTTCTCCCATCATGGCACGACCGCCATAATATTTGTTGAGAGAAAATTCGATCTCCTCTTCGCTGGCAACCTTGTATTCAATTTCAGCGCGCAGGATATGGTGCAGGCTATCGATGGTATCCAGATCCGATGGATCGGCGAGAGCTATGGTAACGGTGTTGCCAAACTTGGATATCGGCACCACACGATACTTTTTGGCGACGTCGCGGCGGACGAGGGAAATGACGTCATCGGCGAGTTGCAGATCACCCAATGGAACCACCTCAGCGCCGAAGTGTGCGGCTTTGGCCTGGGTGACATCCGCGGAGCGAATCAGTTTGTTGGCGACCAAAAAGTCGACCACTCCGACGCCGGCGGCCGTCGCTTCTTCACGAGCCCTGGCCACCTGCTCGGCAGTTACAAACCCCAGATCAGTTAAAATATCTACTAGATAATCGTCTTTTTCTGCCACATTTACCTCTCAGCTTCTCGACTTGACTCACGGAAATTCGAACACACTAGCGATGAAATATTTAATGTCAATCTAGAGCAATTCGCATTCCATACCCGTAATCGCCAGATTGAATCAACTCTGAGGGTTGGCGGCAAGAAGGCAATTACCTTGCTGCGCTGTTTAGACATGGGGCTGGCAGAACGGTTCGAACTTGGAAAATAATTTAAGATCAGGCGTGATGCAGTTCTGAGAATAGAAGGAACAAATCACAAAAGTTCCCGCAAAATGCGTGAAGAAGACGCAAATGATTGCTGTAAGAGGCTTCCTTAAGAAAGTGGTGCACCCAAAAGGAGTTGAACCTTTAACCTTCTGATCCGTAGTCAGATGCTCTATCCAATTGAGCTATGGGTGCACTCAAAGGTCGAGAAAGCTACAAATGGTGGCTGCATTGTGCAAGCACATTTGTAATTTTTTCAAACTTCGCACTCGCCCAGTTTAACACAAAGCCGCCCAAAAAAGCAATGGCTCTGAATCAAATGGCGATTTGGTTCACGCGAACTGAAGTGAATTGAAAGGTGTTGGAGGAGGTTTTTCGCGCCAGCCAGCGGGCTTGATATCATACAGATGTCTAAAAATCGGCCAAAGATTGGCTGTAGAGTTCGTCGCGTTTGAGGGCAATACCCCATGGCAGTTGAGGGCCACGGTCGTATCTTACTGCAATTAAGAGGATGCCTGAAACCAGCAACAGCAAACCTTGGAAAGAAAAATCTATGGAACCAAGATCACAAAGTGAGCAGCTGAAAAAATCAGCTGAAGAAGTTACGGAGAATCTGCGTGAAGCCAGCGAAGAGGCACAGAATCGGCTGAGCGAACTGTGGGACGTCGGCAAGGAAAGAGTTGCCACCTATGCAAAGGCGACAGATCAGAAGATACATGAAAATCCCTATCAAACCATTGGCATTGCCTTCGGTGTTGGCCTGTTGATCGGAGTATTGATCAATCGCAGAGGCCGTTCTGAGGATTGAGTTTGTTTTTGATTATAGGCAGATTTCAGCAGGTCACCCCAAAACGGTGAGCGGAAATTGAATGCAGTTAATGCGCGCAATTTCCGCTCAGTTTTTAATTGCCGGCAATCGGAATAAAGCCCGGTTATTTGCCGCCGGCTTGCAATCTTGAAGCCACTTGTTCAGCCTGGCGCAGCACGCGCAGCAAGTTTTGCCCCGCCACTTTCTTTATGTCTTCCCGGCTGTACCCGCGGTTCATCAATTCAGCCATGAGAGCGGGATAACACGAAACATCCTCCATACCCACGGGTGGACCGTCGAAGCCTTCATAATCTCCACCTACACCAACGTGGTCGATGCCAGCTACTTTGCGCACATGGTCGATGTGGTCAGCGACATCTTTTAATGTGGCGGGTTCATTAACAGGATGAGCAGCATCCCAAACTTTCATCTCAGCGCGACGCTTCTCCGGATCATCCGGAAATACTTTAGCCAGTCGGGTCCATTCATCTTTTTTAGCCAGACCGTGTTTGCGCGCCGGTTCGGTTAGGAATTGTGGAAAGAAAGTGACCATGACGATGCCGTTGTTGGTGGCAACCATCTTTAACACGTCATCCGGGACGTTCCGTGGATCATCGCACAAAGCGCGGGCGCAGGAGTGAGAGAAAATAACGGGGGCCTTGGAGATCTTGATGGCAGAACGCATGGTATCGGGCGAGACGTGGGAGAGATCGACCAGCATTCCGAGCCGATTCATCTCAAGGACGACCTGCTCGCCAAAGGAACTCAAGCCATGATTTCTTGGTTCATCATTGGCTGAATCGGCCCACGGAACGTTCTTTGTGTGAGTGAGCGTCATGTAGCGTGCACCCAGCACGTAAGTCATACGCAACATGGCCAGGGAGCCATCTATCGAATGACCTCCCTCCATGCCAATCAGCGAGGCAATTTTTCCCTTTTTATGAATCCGTTCGACATCGTCGGCGGTGAGTGCGAGTTCGAAGGCTTCGGGATAACGAGCCATCATTTGATGGACGACGTCAATCTGCTCGAGAACGGCGCGGACCGCGACGGAACCGGTCAGAATGGGTGGAATATAAACCGACCAAAATTGTCCCCCGACTCCACCGGCACGTAGACGTGGGATATCGGTCACCATGGGCGATTTGAGCTTGCTGGTATCGGACCGGAGGTCGATGTCGTCCGCGTCATTGGTCAGCTTGCGATATTGCCAGGGGACATCGTTGTGACCATCAATGAGCGGGACCTCGCGAAGGATGGCTTTTACCTCGTCAATTTTAGCATCGTTGGTTTTCAAGGATGAAGCGGGGTTATCAGCAGCCGCACCCGGTTGAGTAAAACCGAGTGCGACCACCAAGGAGGTTAAGCCGAGGATTCGCATCGTTAATACCTGGTTGCGAATCCAGAATGTTGATTTCATCAATTATTCTTCACTGCTGCCCAGTTTTGTGAGCACTGTGAGATCTTCCAAAGTCGTGGTATCGCCCTTGATTTCCGCACCGGAAGCGATTTGTTTGAGCAGCCGTCGCATAATCTTTCCAGAACGGGTCTTGGGCAAAGCTTCAGCGAAACGAATATCATCAGGTTTCGCCACCGGCCCAATTTCCTTGCCCACGTGGTTACGCAGTTCATCGCGCAGGTTTTGGTCGGCAACCACACCAGTCTTGACCGTAACGAAGGCCACGAGCGCCTGGCCTTTCAAATCGTCGGGGCGGCCAACCACGGCGGCCTCGGCAACTTTTTGGTTGCTCACCAGCGCACTTTCAACCTCAGCGGTGCCGATTCGATGGCCGGCCACGTTGAGAACATCATCAATGCGCCCAACGATCCAGAAATAGCCGTCTTTATCCGTGCGGCAACCATCGCCGGTAAAATAACTGCCAGGCACCTCGCTCCAATAAGTGTCCTTGTAGCGTTGCATGTCGCCCCAGATGCCGCGGAGCATGCTGGGCCATGGCTTGCGAATGACGAGTTTGCCGCCGCTGTTTTTCGGCAAGGTTTTTCCCTGATCATCGACGATCTCAGGCACAATTCCGAAGAAAGGAAGGGTTGCCGTGCCGGGTTTGGTTGGAGTGGCACCAGGGAGTGGCGAAATCATGATGCTACCGGTTTCTGTCTGCCACCAGGTATCGACAATCGGGCAACGCTTGCCACCGACAACTTCGTGATACCAAATCCAGGCTTCGGGATTGATCGGTTCGCCGACCGACCCCAGAAGTCGCAACGAGGTCAAATCATGCTTCCTGGGCCACTCCACGCCCCACTTCATGAAAGCGCGGATGGCGGTGGGAGCAGTATAGAGAACAGTGATGCCATACTTGGCGATCAACCGCCAAAAACGGTCTGGCTCAGGATGATTGGGTGCCCCTTCGTACATGAAGCTGGTGGCGCCATTAGCCAGAGGGCCATAGACGACATAGCTATGGCCGGTAACCCAGCCGATATCGGCGGTGCACCAATAAACATCCGTCTCCTGGAGATCGAAAATGTACTTGGTGGTGAGCTTTGCCCCGAGCAGATAGCCACCGGTCGTATGAAGAATTCCTTTAGGTTTGCCAGTGGAACCACTGGTATAAAGAATGAACAGCGGCGCTTCGCTATCCATTTTTTCGGCCGGGCAATTGGCATCCACCTGCTCCATTTCACGGTGCCACCAGACGTCGCGCCCTTCTTCGATGCGGACATCGTTATTGGCACGGCGATGGACAATCACCTTTTCAATGGTTTTGGTCAGAGAGTTGCCCTGGGCATCCTTTATCGTGAGAGCCTCGTCGACGTTCTTTTTGAGGGGAACCACGGCTCCGCGACGATAACCACCATCGGTGGTGATGACCAACCTGGCCTGGCAATCGAAGATTCGATCGGCCACAGACTGGGCGCTGAAGCCACCGAAAACGACCGAGTGAATGACGCCAATACGGGTGCATGCGAGCATGGCGATGGCAGCCTCGGGAACCATCGGCATATAAATAATGACGCGGTCACCTTTTTTCAGGCCGTTGCGTTTCAGGACATTCGCGAACTTGCAGACCTCGTGGTGAAGTTGCTTGTAGGTCAATGTGCGTTCTTCACCGGGGATACCAGCTCCAGCTGGTTCTCCCTCCCAAATCAAGGCTGCCTTATTGGCGGTCGGAGTGTTGAGATGACGGTCGAGGCAGTTATAGCTGACATTCAACTGGCCACCGACAAACCATTTTGCGAAAGGAGCTTTCCATTGGAGCACCTTTTTCCATGGTTTGAACCAGACTAATTCTTCCCTGGCCTGTTTGCCCCAGAACTTATCAGGGGACTTGATCGATTCGTTGTAAAGCTTGCGGTAGTGCGCCAGGGATTTGACGTGAGCGCGGGAGGAAAATTCTTTGGACGGTTTGAAAACGCGATTCTCGGTTTGGAGCGACGTGATATTGGTAACTTTGTCTGGTGCTGGCATAAATAAATCGGATTCCGCGATAATGTAAGAAGGAGGGAGGGTGCGTCAACGTCGAATAGACCGGGACGGTCTTTGGGTGATGACCAGGCAAGCCCGGCAAATTTGCTGTGGAATGATTGGCACCGGAGGAAACAGCCAGCCGCCAGCAAACGCTAAAGTCACTTTATTTTTGAAATGTTTGGGGCGTACACCCTATGGCGATGGCACCTATTAGGGCTAGGTTGCAAAAGAAGTAAAGGCACATGGAAGGCAACCCGGTCAATTTGTTAAAACTCAAAAGCGAGTCAGTGGAAGTGGGAAGAAACATCTTTTGTCAGCCTGAAAGGAAAGATTATGAACAACGCAGGAGTTAATTTGAGGACCGGGTTGGAATCGGCATGGACGAGCTTCATGACTTTCATACCGAATCTCTTTCTGTTCGCCGTTATCTTGATTGTGGGTTACTTTATAGCCAAGATTGCGGCCAAGGTCTTAAACAAAGTATTGAGTCGGCTGGGTTTTGACCGATGGGTGGAAAGAGGCGGAATTAAACGATCGATGGAGCGGGCAAATTGGACTGCGAGCCAAGTTGTGAGCACGATTCTCTTCTATACCATATTTCTGTTTGTGCTGCAGTTGGCGTTTGGCGTATTCGGGCCGAATCCAATCAGCCTCATCATCACAGGGATCATCGCATTTTTGCCCAGGCTCTTTGCGGCGATGGCGATTTTGATTGTCGCTGCAGCAGTGGCTACTGGCGTGAAGGAGATATTACAGGCCACATTGGGCAGTTTAAGCTATGGCCGGGCTTTGGCGACCATGGCTTCGGTAGCCATCGTCACCGTGGGTATCTTCATGGCACTGAATCAAGTGAGGATAGCACCCGCCATAGTAAATGGATTGTTTTATGCTGCGCTGGCCGTTGTCGTGGGTTCAGCCATTATTTCCATCGGCTGTGGCGGAATCGCACCGATGCGCAGGGAGTGGGAACAGGCACTGGGGAAAATGCATCAGGAAGCACCTAAACTTAGAGCAGCAGCATCCAACGCACCACGGGCGGCACAGGCAAAAACCCAGGAGTTTGGCCAACCTGTGGCTGTGGCTGCAGCCGAAGAAGCGCAGGATCTTCCTGAACGGCCGCGATTCCCCACCCAGCCTTAAGGTAAGCATGTGCCGAATCCGGAGTAGAAGTAGGCCTGACCATCCATAGGAAAACGGAATCCTGCGACCGGAAGCAGGATTCCAATCAAAACCAGAAGTTATGGCCAAGGAAGAAACTAAACAGGAATCGAACATTTCACGTGAACAAATGGTGCACCTGCTAAATGAGGATTTGGCGCGTGAATACCAGGCAATCATTGCCTACACCGTCTACAGTCAGGTCCTCAAGGGAGCGGAATACATGGATATCGCCCGCGAATTGGAAAAACATGCGGGAGAAGAACTAGCGCATGCCCTGAAAATTTCGAAGCAGATTGATTATTTTGGCGGCATGCCGGGAGTCACGCCCAAGCCGGTGAAAGTGTCTGATGATCCGCAGGAAATGCTGAAAGCGGATTTGGAAAATGAGCGCGAGACGGTGGCACAATACCGTCAACGCATACGCCAGGCAGAAGCCATGGGAGAATTCGCGTTGAGTGAGATTTTACGCGAGATCATTGTTCAGGAGCAGGACCATGAAATGGATTTGAGCGATGCCTTGGGAATCGATGTGCCACTGCCGAAAAGCATAGACAACGGAAGGTTTGCGGAGTTCGCACCAACGGGAAAACATCGCTAGGCATTTACGATCAGGCGGTCACAACGAAGCGGCCTCAGTGAAAACTGGAGCCGCGTTTCTTTTTTGTCGTAACCGGCCCACCGCTATTTTTTCAGGAAATGGAAACGGCGACCAGCCCAGCAAAGGCGAGAAAAGCTAAAAATACTCCAAAAATCAGTCCCGCCGAAAGGCCACAGATTGCGCCAAGCCTGGTCTGCCAGCGGCGCTCGAAATAAATGGAAAGGCCGGCAAGGACGGCATAGGCGGCTGCAAAAATGAAGACGGCAGAACAAGCGGCGCCAAAAAGCCAGATGAAAACCCGGGAGGCTGCCATGCCTTGAGTGAGGAGATTTCCAGCCACAAAAACCAGAGCGCTCGATCCACAGACCAGGGATATTTTTGGAAAAATCTGATCCCAGGATACAAGCCAGTTTTCTATAGTTGATTTTGTAAGTTGCATAGTCGGTATCGGCTCCTTCGCCATTCCATCCTCGGCCATGGCCAGACGAGATGCAAGTAGCGGATTATCCCATTGCAGACGAAGCCTATACCCGTTTCCAGCCAAGCATGCGTGCAGGGAGAAATAAAATTGCACGCAGGAGTGTGAGTATGGCTTCAACGAGAATGAAGAAGATCCGGAAAGGCAAGGCAATCAGCCAGACAATTGGCAGAAGCACCAGGAGAAGCACTGCCAGCGGCCAGCAAAGCACGAACAGGATGCCGAATCCGATAATTGCCAATAAGAATTTCATCCTCCTCTATGCTCTCATTTCGTTGAAAAGAGTCAAGACTGCCAGAACCCGAAATTTGCCAAAGAACAGAAAGACAGCAGCCGCCGGCCTGATGCCGGCGGCGCATTTGGGTGGGGATAAAAGACTATTATTGCTGGGCAGGCGGCGCCTGATGAGGCGGGCAGAACTCGTCATGCGTGAGTTGGGCGTCACCATTCGTGTCCAGTTCAGCGAGCGCAGCAGGAGCGTTGGCAATTTCCTCAGCCGAAAGCACCCCGTCATGATTTGTATCCAAAACAGTCATAAGGTATGGGACCGGAGGCTGCATGCCCTGTCCGCCACCATGCGGCGGCAGGCCTTGAGGAGCATTCGTTTGATGTCCGTTCTGAGGAGGAAGGGGTGGACGTAATTCATCTGGAGTCAATTGACCATCCCCGTTTTTGTCCAATTTCAACAGAGCAACGGGAGCGTCCATGATTTCGCTGGCGCTAATAATACCATTGTGGTCCGCATCCAGAACCATCAGGATGGGTGATGGCGGTGGACCTTGCATGGGCCCTTGAGAACTATTGGTATTACCACCCGAATTGCCGGCGCCATGGGAGGGAATGCGCACACCGCGACCGGGGCGGGTTTGAGCGGAGACCGTGAGCAGTGAGGTTCCGAGGGTGAGAGCGAAAACAATCAGATGTGCTTTTTTCATTTTTTGAACCTTTCTCTTTGCTGGTCCTGCGCTGCGTTTTGCAGTTTCGGTTACTCAGCGTTGCAAGAAGATTTAGAACCAGGCTGGTAAAGCAAATATGTGTAAAGGAGGGAAAATTGTTAAGGAGATGTAAAAGTTTTTTATCGCCGAGTGGAAATAATGCACGCATATCTGGTTTATTCACTCCATTGACGCCAATTCTGGTCAGAGGCATAATTCGCGCATGGTTTCATCCTTTTCCTTTCCCACGAAAATAAGGTTCGGCGCAGGCGTCATCCAGGAACTACCAGAGCATCTCACGACCTTGGGCATGAAAAAACCATTGATCGTAACCGATCCCGGCCTCCTGCCCACCAATGCTTTCAAAAAGCTTGACAAAATTTCGAATGGCAGATGGCCTGTGTTTTCTGGAGTTCATCCGAATCCCACCATTGAAGACGTGGAAGCTGCCACGAAGGCTTACCAGGAGAACCAGTGCGATTCAGTGATTGCGTTTGGCGGAGGCAGCGCACTTGATGTGGGCAAGGTGATTCGCATGTGCATCAAGCGACCGGAGAAACCATTGATTCCTTTTGAGTTCGGCGCGGATTGGAGCGGGTTGGTTCCGTGCATCACGATTCCCACCACCGCGGGCACAGGCAGCGAAGTGGGTCGCAGCTCGGTTATCATCAAAGATGGGCGCAAGCAGGTTATTTTTCATCCTTCCCTTCTGGCCAGCCTGGTGATTCTCGATCCAGAGCTCACCGTTGGTCTGCCGCCCAAACTCACGGCGGCGACCGGGGCCGATGCACTGATTCATTGCATCGAGTCCGTGACATCACCCGTATTTCATCCCATGTGTGATGGCATTGCCCTGGAAGGCATTCATCTCATCAGCCAATCACTCGTTAAAGCTGTGAAGAATGGCAAGGACATCGAAGCGCGCGGCAGGATGCTGGTGGCTGCGATGATGGGTGCGGTCGCTTTCCAGAAGGACCTGGGAGCGATTCATTCACTGGCGCATCCCCTCTCCACTTTTTGCGGACTGCACCACGGCACTGCCAATGCGCTGTGCACATCAGTCGTGATGCAGTTTAACGCTTCGAAACTTCCTGGGGTTTATCGGCGAGTCGGCATTGCGCTGGGATTGAACAATCCCGACGACGCAACGACCATCAAACATGTCAGCAACCTGCTCTGCGAGATTGGACTTGAACCAGGATTACGAGCCTATGGCGTGAAGGAATCGCAACTCGATGCCATGAGCGATCAAGCTTTTGCGGATGGTTGTCATCAGACGAATCCGGTTCCAGTGACGCGAGACGATTTACGACGGCTTTATCAACAGGCACTTTGATTCCCATGCAATTCCCCACGAAACTTATCATCGACGGCAAAGCGGTCGAACCCACGGGCGGCAGGATGACAGCGGTTATCAACCCAGCGACTGAAGAAGCATTTTGCGAAGTAGCTTCCGGAAGTGTGCAGGATGTGGATACCGCAGTGCAGGGGGCGCAACGAACCTTTGAGCAAAGCTGGCGCGATTACACACCGGGCAAGCGGGCTGAGGTCATGTTTCAAATTGCCAGGGTACTGCGCGAGCATGCGGAGGAATTGTCACAACTTGAGAGCCTTTCGATTGGCAAACCAATTGCCGATGCGCGGGATGAAATTGCGATGGGTGCAAGGACGTTCGAGTATTATGCGGGAGCGATTTCGCGATTTGGCGGTCAGACCATTCCAGTCGCGCGTGGTGGATTTGACTTCACCCTGAGGCAGCCGATGGGAGTGGTGGCGGCGATTGTGCCATGGAACTTCCCCTTCCCCATTGCCACGTGGAAGGTGGCACCCGCTTTGGCGGCGGGCAATTGCGTTGTTCTCAAACCCGCGCGGCAGTCTCCCCTCACCGCTTTGCGAATGGGTGAACTGGCGTTGGAAGCCGGGTTGCCCACGGGAGCGTTGCAGGTATTGTCAGGATCGGGACAGGAAATCGGTGATGCACTGGTGCAGCATCCGTTGATTCGCAAAATTTCGTTTACCGGCTCGACTGAAGTGGGTTCGCATATCATGCAACTGGCGGGACGGGATATTAAGAGAATTTCTCTCGAACTCGGTGGGAAGTCGCCGAACATTGTATTTGCGGATGCAGATCTTGAAAAAGCTGCGACCAGTTCGCCGATGAGCGTGTTTGCCAATACCGGGCAGGATTGTTGCGCGCGGAGTCGCGTGTTCGTGGAGCGGTCGGTGTATGAGAAATTTGTGGAATTGTTCGTGCAAGAGACACGCAAGCTGGTGGTGGATGAACCGGCAAAAGTAGAAACCCAAATTGGACCGATGGTTTCCAAGCAGCAGCGGGAGAGCGTGGAAGGATATTTGCAAACGGTGAAATCGCCGCGTCATAAAATTCTTTGCGGCGGCGATCGTCCTGCTCGCAAAGGTTATTATCTCAATCCGGCGGTGGTGTTGGGTTGCGAGACATCCGATAAAATTTGGCGGGAGGAAGTTTTCGGGCCGGTGGTTTGCATCCGGCCATTCGATAAGGAAGAGGAGATGTTGGCGGAGGTCAATGATTCGCCTTATGGGTTGAGTGGCTCAATCTGGACGAATGATTTAAAGAAGGCCTTGCGTGTTTCGCGTCGGGTGGAGAGCGGTGTGTTGAGCGTGAACTGCCATAACAGCCTGCATTTGGAAGCACCGTTTGGTGGATTTAAGCAGAGTGGATTGGGACGCGATCTTGGGATGGCGGCGATGGAGGGTTGCACGGAGTTGAAAAATATTTACATTGCAGAATAAAGCCGGCTGCAGCACCGGGCGGTCTGGTTCCCAGAAGTCAAATCAGTTCAAAATAGAGATTTTGTGATCCGGTTTCCACATGCTGGTGGAAGCGGTATGAGTCACGGGTGTCAGTTGCACAATCCTTATGAACATTCAAACGCTGAAGTCCAAGATTGCCAGGAAGGAAATTGATACGGTTTTGGTAGTGTTTCCAGATGTTTTCGGGAGGTTGATCGGCAAGCGGGTGACGGCGCATTATTTTTTGGATTACGTGGCCAAAGGCGGGACGCACAGTTGCAATTACCTCCTGACGCTGAACATGGAAATGGAGCCGCTGAGCGGATTCAAGCTGGCGAACTGGGAAAAAGGATTTGGCGATTTTGACATGCGGCCGGACTTGGGGACCCTGCGCCTGCTGCCGTGGCAGCCCGGAGCAGCGATGGTAATTTGTGACTTGTATCATCACAGCGGAGGTCGGGTGGAAGAAGCGCCGCGTTCGGTGTTGAAGCGTCAATTGGAGGCGCTGCAAGGCAAAGGGATGGTTTGCAAGATTGCGAGCGAGTTGGAATTTTTCCTGTACAACACCAATTATCACACCGCTTTTGATAGCAATTACAAAGGGCTGACACCATCGAGTGATTATCGCATTGATTATCACACGCTGCAGCCGGCGCGCGATGAAGCGATCTTTCGCGCTATGCGCAATCAGATGGAGGAAGCAGAGATTCCGGTGGAGTCGTCGAAGGGCGAATGGGGCAAAGGGCAGCATGAGGTCAATTTTGTTTATGATGCGCCGTTGGTCATGGGCGACCGGCACATGGTTTTCAAACAGGGAGCCAAGGAAATCGTCGAGCAGAATGGCAAGTGCATCACCTTCATGGCGAAGGTGGATGCAGGTGAAGTAGGCAGCAGTTGTCATATTCACCAGAGCATTTGGCAGAAGGGAAAGTCGCTGTTTTGGGATGCGAAAAGAAAGGAAGGCTCGAAGTTCTTTCGCCAGTTCCTCGGCGGGTTGATGAAATACTCGCCGGAACTGAGTTACTTTTATGCGCCCACCATCAACTCGTACAAGCGGTATCAATCGGCGAGTTGGGCACCAACGAAAATGGCGTGGGCTTATGATAATCGGACGGTGGGCTTCCGAGTGGTGGGTGAAGGAAACAGTTTTCGCCTGGAGAATCGCATGCCCGGTGCAGATGCCAACGCCTATCTCGCATTCGCGGCGATGGTTGCTGCGGGAATGGCCGGTGTGAAGGAGAACCTCGATTGCGGCGAGTTGTACGAGGGGAACGCGTATGTGGATCCGAAACTGCCGTCGTTACCGAAGTCGTTGCGGGAAGCAGCAGACTTGTTGGAGAAGAGTTCTCTTGCACGTCAGGTCTTCGGAGAATCGGTGGTGGAATTCTATGTGCACACAGCACGGTGCGAGGTGGAGGCATTTGATAACGCGGTGACCGATTGGGAGCGCGTGCGGTATTTTGAGAGAATCTGAGTTCGGTGAAACAATCGGCTTTTAATTATGTAGTGATGCCGTAGCTCGCCTTCCCATGGCAGGTGTTCCCCTGCCCTTCAATCTGCACGTGAGGGTTGATGACGACGTGAGTCCTACGATGGGGGTAACTACTGCAACTGGGCGCGGTAGTAGCGGGAAGGTGCGTTGGTGGCAGTCAAGTCGACGATGGTCGTGGGGAGATTGGTTAGAACGAGGTTGGTGAGGGAAGACCAGTTGGCGAGATCAGATGAGTATTGAATCGCATAGGATTGGCCGACTTCGCCGAGGAGTTGGAATTCAAAATTCGAATCGATGCGGCGTTTGAATTGTTGCAGCGCGGGTTTTTCGAGTTTGCCGGTGTGACGGAAATTTTGCCGATACATGGGCCAGGGAGTGTTGCCCAATGGATTGGTACCCTGAATAGCATAAAGGCTGTTGCCAATTGGCGCATAGATAGCGCCGTCCGGACCAATGGCTACGGAAGCTATGGTATAGGACGAGGCATTGGTAATACTCCATTGCACCGTCCCATGCGGATCAATGGCGTAAAGAACGCTGGGGTCATAAATACCCCAGCCCGATCTCACATAATAGATCATGCCGCTGGAATCGACTGCTGGCGTCGTACCTGGCCTCGTATAAATATCGCTATAGGTGGCGGCCACGCGCCAAAGCAATTCGCCGTTTGTTTTGATGGCGGACAGGCCCCAATCGATATCGCTGCCAACATAAAGAGTTCCATCCTTGCCGATGGCCAACGAAGTGGCGCCGAAACCGCCCGGGCTGTTGTTTGTCCAACGGCTGGTACCATCGGGATTGATCGCGTATAAAGCATCGCCAGTGACGTAGATGGTTCCGTCCTGGCCAATGGCCGGTGAGTCACCTGCGCTTTCGGAGACTGGTGACTGCCATTTGACCGTTCCATCCGGATTTATGGCGTAGAGCGCACCAAGAGCCGAGTTAACATAAATGGTCCCATCATCTCCAATAATAGGGGACCATCCCGAGTAGATGCTGGCGTCGATAGGTGTGTGCCATTTTACCGTTCCGTATGAGGTGAGCGCAAAAAGCTCAGCATCGGCGACGAAATAAACAGTGCCATCCAAAGCGAGCGCCGGAGAAGACCGAGACCGCCCAAGAGGTGGGTGAATCCATTTCGACGAACCGTCCGGGTTCAGGGCATAAACTGCTCCTGAGTAGTCGCCAAAGTATACCGTGCCATCCAGGCCGACAGCTGGCGTGCCGTACATGTCATCGTGGGCCGCAGTGGTGAAGGTCCACTTGTTGGAGCCAGCTGGAGTCAGTGCAAACAAGGAATCGTTAGAGGGACAGTAAATAGTTCCATCCGGGGCAACCGCAGGTGATGCAGTCAGCGCGGCATTAAATACCCACAACTGAGTGGGCTGTTGGGCAAAAAGAGAGAGTGCTGTGAAAAAAGCGCAGATGAAGACCGATAGTTTGACTTTCATAAGGAGTCCCTGCCTTCTTGGTTGTTGTGTGGACGGAGGGTAGCAGGAACGCTACAAAACACAACAAAAATACCAGCCTTTCACATAGGACTTAGACACATTGATCGAAGGACATGGCGGCACCCTGGATCGCATTGATTCCATTTGCTTCGCGGCACCGGTATTCTTTCATCTGACACGGAAGTTTTTTACGTGATAGAGAATAGGAAAATATTTACGAGATGCTTGCCATCTGCACCGATGTTCTTAAACTACAGGCACAGGACATGCATTCTCCATTTTCCAGTTTTGGACCAAGAACAATAAAAATACTCTGGCTCGTTCTTCTCCTAATTGCGGTCACGAATTCATATTCGGCGGAACGAATCGCAGTGGCAGTGCTGGCGCCGTATTGCGAATCTACCGATACCGAAGCGACACACTGGCAGTACGTAGCGGAAAAATTTTTTGAAAGGCCACTTCAGGCTGTGCACAGCATCCATGTTCTGCCAACAAGCTCCGTCAGTTACGGCTATCGAGAGTTGCATTTGGAGAGAGGACAACCACTTGATTCGAAGCAAATACGTGAGTTTGGTCGGGCAATTGAGGCGCAGGAAGTGGTCTACTGCACTTACGAACCAGAGGGGGAAAAATACAAGGTGACGGTTCAAGTAACGCATGTGGCGACTGGAAAGAGATCGACCAAGTGGATTGCGAGCACAGGTGACTGGCCCCGCACAGGACTCGGCATGTCCAAACGCATTTTGAAATATCTGGAAATTACACCCACGACTGAAGAATTGAAAAAGATGGAGCGTACGCGGCTGCGAGCGAACCATGCACTGGAATTGACCAGCCGGGCACTGGCAGAAAATCATCGCGGCAAGGCATTGGTGGAGTCTGAGCCGTTTCTGGCATCGGCGCTGAAAATCGATCCAGAGTTCATGCCGGCGCTGATTGTCATGGCGCAAATAAAGGTGTGGCAAGGCCAGACGGAAGAAGCTACAGCGATTGCGAAAAAAGCTGTCGCAATCGATCAGGATTTCGCCTCCGCTCATGAGACTCTCGGATTGATCTATCTCATGAAGGGGGAACCGTTCCTGGCACGGGATGAATTTCTGAAGGCAATCGACCTCGATCCGGACAACAGTGAGAGTTACCAACAATTAAGCGTCATATATGGGCAGAGAGAAAAATGGGTGGAATCAGTCAAGTGCCTCGAGAAAGCGAAGGCGCTGGAGCCCTTCAATGGCACTGTCCGAGCGGAACTGGCCCGGATTCATGCCTCCCAGGGAGAACGGGAGAATGCGGTCTTAGAATTGAATGCTGTTGAGAGCATGTACACTGATGAAACCACCGACCAAATGATTGGAGATACCTACGCGAAGCTAAATGAAATCCCCCAAGCAGTTGAGCATTACGAACGATTTATCAAAGAAGTGGAAAGAAAGGGGGTCACTAATTCCGAAGTCGATCGAATAAAACACGATTTGGCAGGCCTGAATGCACGGATGACACCGTATTTGGTGGAGGCCACGGTTCCGAGAGAGTTTACGAGAAAGGAGTTGGAAAAGCATCTGTCACGAGTGCTTGGGAAGGAGGAGATGAATTTGGTGGTGTACCCGATGAGCAGCACGCCGGAAATGAAGAAATGGGCATGCGAACTGGTTGGCAATGCTCGAGATGAGAGGGAGAAAGCGCGGCGCATTTTCCAGGGATTGACCCGGCATATCGATCTTGGTGAAGAAAGCAGTAGAAGAACTGCAGAACAAACCTTCAACGATTGGGCAAATCCAGAGACCCGTTTCATTTGCCAGGAATATACTCTGCTCTACATGGCCCTTGCACGGGAGGTTGGACTGAAAACATTCTACGTTCTGGTCACGAAGGATTATCGCGACCGTTTTGTTACTCATGCGTGCGCTGGAGTTTTCGTGGAGGGAAAGGCACTGCTGGTGGATCCAGCATATACATGGTTTGGCGTGCCACATAAGGAATATCGTTTTCTAAACGATCAGCAGGTTGTGGGCTTCTTTATGTGTCAACTGAGCAATGCAAACCGTTCGAGAGTCGCAGCTAACATTTTCCCTGAATCAGCCTTTACTCATTTCAACCTGGCCATGGATTTGCTTGGAGACAAACGGATACCGGAAGCCACCAAGGCGTTGAATGACGGGCTGAAATTAGATTCGAAAAGCTGGTTTGCGTTTTATTGCCAGGGAATGATAGCGGCGCAACAACACCGCTACGATGAAGCCATCGCAGATTTTCAAAAATCCCTGGGCTTCGATCCTGTGTGGCCGACTGTACGCTTCTTCCTAGCGAGGACTTTGTTATCACAAGGAAAACTCAAAGAGGCACGCGAGGAATTTCGCACTTATCTGCATGAGCAGACGAGCCCTGAAAAAAGAGACGCAGCGCGCCAAGCCATCGTGGACATCACTGAGCAGTTGAATCAAGAGGCCGCAGTTTCCAAGTGAAACGGGCAATTTGCTGGATGGGCTGAGAGGTTTGGTTTCGGAGACGGAGGCGAGACTTAGCTTCAGTTGAATTGAAATCCGCTGCGGCAAGAGAATAAATAAATCTTATACCCGTCAGTTAAGGGAACTATCAGCTTGCCGGGATGCGGGAAATTCTGTAAAGCAATGGCAATCTACTGGTCCTTCATTACGTTAACAAACGATGGTTAGCCGATGCTGTTTGGAAGGGGCGACATCGAAAGACCACAACAATCAGCAAGAAATAACATGAAGAAAATATTCATCATCACCCTTGGCATCATCCTGACGGGCATTAGTGCGGTGCAAAACAGCAATGCCCAGAGCAATCTGGTTCAAGAGTTGAACTTTCAATTGTGCGCTGTCATGCAGGGCGATACCCGGACCAACAAAAATGTGGCGGAAACCAAAGTGAAGGTCGTGCGGGAAGGCTGCAGGGAAATTATTCAGGCGTTAGGTTTAGCAACGACAAATAATTTCTCGAGGAAGGCGAAACTGTTGTTGGTGACATCGAGTGATGGTTCAGGAAGTCCGAGCATTTTGGTTCAGGACTGTACCAACTCAGTGGATGTAACGGGCTTTTTTGGAATCCAACAAACTGGGAGCTCGGTGGACAGTTCCTGGTCTAATTGCAGAAACGGTTCCTCCAGCAGTCACGATTACAGCATTCAGACTTATACGCTCCGGGACCAAGATGGATACTCTGCCCTACCCTTTCATTTTAGCGTATCCGGTTTCACGATCAAAAGCTCGTCCACATTGGTGAATCACAAGGGCACCATGACAGTGGAGGAAAACTCCTTTGAGGCAAACGTCTGTGGCACGGGCGATAGTAATGGGAATCAGGTGCTCATCCAAGGCAGCATCAGCGCTGAGCCTTGCAGCAACCATCGACCGAACGACAATCGACATGGTGGAGAAGACCGGGACTAATGCGTCTGTCTGCCGGATCGAATTGCATCCGGCTTTAGTCGCATAACCGCTGTTTGAATACTTCAACAGGATGAGCTTCGGCTCATCCTGTTTGTTTTTTGGGCACGCGATATCATCGGCTTGGCGCCGCTCGGGTTTGGCGAAGGCAATTGGATTCCCGAGGTGGTGGCTTGGCCGGAGCGTATTTTGCGTCCCTGCCCTTATCGTTTGCGTTAAGCCGGTTGGGAAACCGGCACTCCGGGGGCAAAGGGGAGCATTAGGAATGGTTGAGGAGAAAGCGGCCCAGGACTGAAGGGAATCACTGTTCGCGGTCGGAATCCGGCGGCGAGGATATCGAAGCGATAACATTCTTGCATGGCGGTGAATGTAGGGGGAAATTGGAGCGTCAAAGAAAAGCGGCTGGAATTTGAGAATTAAAGAGATACAATTTTGATATGAACCATCACGCCTTCAATCCGGAGCATCTGGCGCTGACACGCCGTGGTTTCCTGCGTCGTTGCGGCATGGGCATGGGGGCGCTCGGGCTGGCCAACCTGTTCGGTAATTTAGGCATGTTGAACCAGGCGAAGGCGAGCGAGGGCTATGCTGCGCCGCTGACTCCGAAGGCACCGCATTTTTTTGGCAAGGCAAAGCGGGTGATTCATATTTTTGCGAACGGCGGGCCATCGCATGTGGATACTTTTGATCCGAAGCCGATGTTGACGAAGTATAACGGCAAGGCGTTGCCGATGGAATTGGCCACAGAGCGCAAGACGGGCGCGGCGTTTGCATCGCCGTACAAATTTCAGAAATATGGCCAGAGCGGCATCGAGGTGAGCGAGTTATTCCCCCATGTGGCGGAGAATATCGATGATATCTGTGTGATCCGATCCATGATGGCGGAGGTGCCGAATCATGAGCCGTCGTTGTTGCTGATGAATTGCGGCGATGCGCGGCAGATACGGCCAAGTGTGGGCTCGTGGGTGACATATGGGTTGGGTTCCGAGAACCAGAATCTGCCGGGATTCATCGCGATGTGTCCGGGCGGGTATCCGATTCAGGAGTCGCAGAACTGGCAATCGGGATTTTTGCCCGGTGTTTACCAGGGCACTTACATCAATACCGAAAAGACACGCATCGAGGAGTTGATCGAGAACATCAAAAATAATTACGAGCCGATGCCGGAGCAACGGCAGCAGTTGGATTTATTGCAGGCCCTCAACGAGAAGCATCGCCAGAAGCGGAAGGAAGATGCGCAATTGGAAGCGCGGATTCAATCGTTCGAGCTGGCCTATCGCATGCAGATGGATGCGAGCGATGCGTTTGATATTTCATTGGAGCCGGAGCATATCCGCAAGATGTATGGTGAGGGAACGCAGGCGCGGCAATTGTTGATCGCACGGCGATTGGTGGAACGAGGGGTTCGATTCGTGCAAGTCTGGCATGGGGCCGGTCAGCCATGGGATAATCATGATGACATCGAGGTGAACCACCGCAGGTTAGCCGGAGAATGCGATCAGGCGATTGGAGCGTTGTTGAAGGATTTGAAACAGCGCGGGATGTTGGAAGATACGTTGGTTGTCTGGGGCGGAGAATTCGGACGGACGCCGGTGGTGGAATTGCCGACACCGGGCGCCAATGCCGGGAAGATCAACGGCCGCGATCATAATCATTATGGATTCAGCATGTGGCTGGCCGGTGGTGGCGTGCGAGGCGGTCACGTGCACGGCGCGACGGATGAATTCGGCTTCAAGGCTGCGGAGGACAAGGTGCATGTTCATGATCTGCACGCGACAATGCTGGCGCTACTGGGATTCGATCATGAGAAGCTGACGTTCCGTCATTCCGGCCGGGATTTTCGGCTGACCGATGTCCAGGGGAATGTGGTCAGGGACATTATCGCCTGAGCCACCAACATTTTCTTTGGAAAGAATCTTGCTCAAGAGTTTTCCAACTTGTTATTCTCGTCTCATCCATCTATGAAATTCCTTATGAGTCTTTTGTCGTCTTTCATGCTTCTCTCAGCATCGCAGGCTCAACCGACGAATTCGTTTCCTCTCTGGGAGGATGGCGCGCCCGGTGCGTTGGGAACAGCCGACAAGGATATTCCAACGCTGACACCCTTTTTCCCGAGTCCCGACAAAGCCACTGGAGCGGCGATGGTGGTTTGTCCAGGTGGTGGTTATGGCAATCTGGCTCCGTATGAAGGCAAGGATTACGCGTTGTGGTTAAAGGATCAAGGCGTGACGGCCTTTGTGCTGAAGTATCGACTGGGCTCGGCGGGTTATCATCATCCAGTGGAATTGCAGGATGTATCGCGAGCCATTCGACTGGTTCGTTCGCATGCGGCCGAGTGGAAATTGGATCCGAAGCGGGTGGGAATAATTGGTTCTTCGGCAGGCGGACATTTAGCGGCAACTTTGATGACGCACTTTGATGGAGGGAAATCGGATAGCACCGACGCCGTGGAAAAGGAAAGTTCGCGGCCGGACCTTGGCATCCTTTGCTATCCCGTTATCACGATGGGAGAAAAGACGCATGCTGGGTCCAAGATGAATCTGCTGGGGAAGGATCCTTCGCCGGAGTTGGTGAAGGAGCTTTCCAATGAATGTCATGTAACGAAGGAGACGCCGCCCTGTTTTCTTTTTCATACCGTCGAGGACAAAGCGGTGCCGGTGGAAAATGCTTTGATGTTCGCCACGGCATTGCGCGAGGCAGGGGTGCCGTTTGATCTGCACATTTATGAGAAAGGCGCTCACGGCACTGCGCTTGGCACCAGGGCATATAATTCGGCCACCAAGTTGCATCCGTGGACCAGTGATTGTGTTTATTGGCTTAAGTTGCGCGGGTTTGTGAAGTGAGTCTGCTTCGGCAATCAGGGGCCCTGTTTACAAATCGGGGTCGAAAATGTAATTGCGTGAAGCGGCGGTTTAGCGAAACCTTTTGATATGAAAGGAATCATATGGGCTTAGTATTACTGATCATTCTAGGGGTTATTTTTGTACCGCTGGTCCTGATTATCTTCTGGGGCGTGGGTGGCTACAACAGCCTGGTGACCTTGCGGAACCGTTTTAAGAACGCTTATGCACAAATCGATGTGCAGTTGAAGCGTCGTTATGACCTGATTCCGAACCTCGTGGAAACTGCCAAGGGTTACATGAAGCACGAGCGGGGAACGTTGGAGGAGGTCATTGCCGCGCGCAACGCCGCCTCGAGCGCCAACACCCGGGCGGCGCAAAACCCTGGAGATGCTTCCGCGATCAAGGAAATGGGGGGAGCAGAAACGGCTTTGACTGGCTCGTTGGGTCGTTTGTTCGCGTTGGCGGAGGCTTATCCAGACCTGAAGGCGAATCAGGAAATGACGCGCCTGATGGAGGAGTTGACCTCCACCGAAAACAAGGTCGCTTTTGCGCGCCAGGCTTACAATGACTCCGTGATGATGTACAATACAAAGCGCGAAAGCGTGCCGACCAATTTCATCGCCAATACCTTCAACTTCGGGCCGGCAGAAATGTTTGTGATTGAAAAGCCGGAGGAGAAGGCAGCTCCAAAGGTTCAGTTTTAATTTATCGCAATGATCCCGATGTCCGGTTGCACGGGCGTCGGGTCTTGTATTTAGGCGTTCGTTATGGACTTTTTTCAGCGCCAGGATGCCGCCCGCCGCACTACCAAGTGGCTGGTGGTTTATTTCATTATTGCGGTCCTCGGCATACTTCTGGCAGTCAATTTTGCCGTGGGCGTGATCTTCTCCGGAACACAACATTCACGGCATCAATATGGAGCGGAGTATCGGGCTCGAACCTATGACCCACGCGTATTCGGCCTCGCGACGCTGGGAACCTTGTTGGTCATCTTTTGTGGCAGCACTTACAAGACGCTGCAGTTGTCCAGCGGTGGCAGTGCGGTGGCAGAAATGATGGGTGGGCGGCCAATCGATTCGAATACGAGCGATCCGGATGAGCGTAAGTTTTTAAACGTGGTCGAGGAAATGTCCATCGCATCCGGCACCCCGGTGCCACAGGTGTATGTGATGGATGGTGAACCGGGAATCAACGCGTTTGCCGCCGGTCATTCCACGAAGGACATGGTGATTTGCGCGACGCGGGGATGCCTGCGCTTGCTGACACGGGATGAATTGCAGGGAGTCATCGGCCACGAGTTCAGCCATATTTTGAATGGGGACATGCGGTTGAATCTGCGGTTGATGGGACTGGTGTTCGGGATTCTATGCATTGCGATGTTCGGGCGGATTTTGATGGACCAAAGAGGTTCACGTTATCGGGAGCGCGATCGCGACCGTGGTTCCATATTTGTGCTGGGCATTGCACTGTTCATCATCGGCTGGATTGGCGTGTTTTTTAGCAGCCTCATTAAAAGTGCGGTGAGCCGGCAACGCGAGTTCCTGGCGGATGCGGCCTCGGTGCAGTTCACCCGCAATCCTGAAGGCCTGGCCAATGCCTTGAAAAAAGTCGGCGGATGCGGTTCGAGCATTGAAGATCCCAATGCGGAGGAGGCTAGTCATCTGTTCTTCGCAAACGGTTTGAGTGAATCCCTTTCAAATATCTTTTCCACTCATCCTCCACTGGAAGAGAGGATAAAGCGATTGGACCCAAGCTTCGAAGGCAAGTTTACGGAGGTCAACCTGCATGACGCGGAGAACCAAATTCAGGAGCAAATGCAACCGGCTGAAGAATTGCCGCCGCGGATCGTCCGGGCGCCGCAACTGGCTGATCTCATCGGCGGGCAAAGGAGCGCGACAAGTGGATTAGGTACCGTTGGCCAGACGTTGATTATTTCAGAAACGATCGGCGCGCCCACAGGCAGACACCTCGACTATGCCGCGGACTTGAGATCGAAACTGCCACAGGACCTGGACATGGCTGCCCGCGATCCGATGAGTGCGGTGGCACTGGTGTATGCGATATTGCTCAGCCCGGAGGAAGGAATGCGGACGAGGCAATTGCAGCAACTCCAACAAAAGATTGATCCAGCGATTTATCAGGAAACACTGCGACTCGTCCCACGCACCATCGCGCTCGAGGTCCGGTCAAAGTGCCCACTCGCCACCATCGCCATGACGGCACTGCGGCGTTTTATCGCTGGCACAATACACGCAGTTTATCCAAGCCATGCAGTTCGTCATTGAAAGCGATGAGCAGATCGAACTGTTTGAATACGCCCTGCAAAAAATGGTTCGCCGCCAGTTGGAACCGAATTATGTGCCGCCGCGAAAAGAAACGGTTCAATACTATGCGCTGAAGGTTTTGGTGCCGGAATGTGAAGTGCTGCTCTCAGCTTTGGCGTATGCCGGGCAAGCCGAGGCAGGACAGATCGAAATGGCTTTTCGCAAAGGGGTGGAGCAGCTTAAATTGTCCCAGATGAATTTATTGCCGGCTTCGGCTTGCGGGTTGAAGGAAGTCGATGCGGCATTGGAGAAGTTGAATCAGACGGCTCCGCCCCTCAAGAAATCCATTCTGAATGCCTGCGCTGAAACGGTCGCGGCTGATGGAGTGGTTCAGGAAGAGGAAGCCGAACTGCTCCGCGCCATTGCAGATTCACTCGATTGTCCAGTACCGCCGATGATTTCACTCGCATGAAACCGTGCCTTTTAATCGCTTTGATTGTGACTACACTTTGCTCCGCCGGAAAAAGTGCTGAAACCAATCAGGTTCAGGTTCCGTCAAAGGGAAAGTTCCAAATTTATTTATTGATGGGACAATCCAACATGGCAGGTCGCGGGAAAGTTGGGCTTGAGGACACGACCACTCATCCACGCGTGTTGTTGCTCAACACAAATAATACCTGGGAGTTGGCCATGGAGCCGGTAACGAAGGATCGCAAGGCGGGGCGGGGTGTTGGTCCTGGACTGGCATTTGGAAAATCCATGGCGGAGAAGAATTCGAATGTGACCATTGGACTGGTTCCTTGTGCTGTGGGTGGCACGCCGTTGAGTCGCTGGCAACGCGGCGGGGATTTGTACAGCAATGCGGTGGCGCGCGCGAAGGTGGCGGTTAAAGATGGGGCGCTCGCCGGGGTGTTATGGCACCAGGGAGAAAACGATTCGAGCGATAAAGGTCTGGCTGAGTCCTATGGAAAACGTTTGAGTGAAATGATTCATGATTTTCGAACTGACGTGGGCCAGACCAATCTGCCGGTGGTGGTTGGCCAAATTGGTGAGTTTCTTTATGAACGCGGCCCGGATAAAACACCATTCGCCAGAACTGTCAACGAAGCCTTAAAACAATTGCCTGGAATGGTTCCCCACACGGCGTGTGTGGAATCGCATGGACTGGACCACCTGGGTGATAAGGTGCATTTTAATACGGAATCGCAGCATGAAATGGGGCGCAAGTATGCTGCGGAAATGCTTCGTTTGCAGGCAGAAGCGCAGTAACACTTTCGTTCCATTGCAATTAATCCCGCCCTGCCCTATCTGTTTGCGGGATATTTATGGCAGTTGAGAACATTGTAACCATTCGCAACCTCTCGAAGATTTATCGACAGGGTGAAATCAACGTCACCGCGCTCGATAATATTTCATTGGACATAAAAGCAGGCGAGTTTTTGACCTTGATGGGCCCATCCGGCTCCGGGAAATCCACCCTGCTGCATATCATTGCGGGAATCGATCGTCCTACCAGCGGTGAGTGTTTGGTGCAGGGGATCGATGTGGCGAAGCTTAATGAGTCCGAACTGGCTGATTGGAGAAATCAGAATGTTGGGTTTGTTTTCCAGACGTTCAACCTGATGCCGGTTCTGACCGCGTATGAGAACGTGGAACTCCCACTGCTCTTAACCAAACTCAACCGCAAACAGCGTCAGCATCAAGTCAATACGGCTCTGGAACTGGTAGGCCTCGCGGAACGCAAGCATCACCTGCCCCGCCAGCTTTCGGGTGGACAGGAACAGCGTGTGGCCATTGCCCGGGCGCTGGTCACTTCACCCAATCTGCTCGTGGCCGATGAACCGACGGGCAATCTGGATTCAGCTTCGGCACAGGAGGTTCTTGGTATTTTGCAGACTTTGAGCAAGGACGCAGGCAAGACGGTGATCATGGTGACACATGACCCGAAAGCGGCAGCTTATGGTTCGAGATCCATTCACCTGGAAAAAGGTGAGTTAAGCAAGTAGTTCGATTATACTGGTTTCAGAATGACGATCGGCACATTCATTCTTAAAAATGCATTGCGCAACAAGCGTCGGGCGACCCTTTCGATTCTGAGCGTGGCGGTAAGCTTGTTCCTTTTGGTCACTTTGCTGGTGGCATTGCGCGAACTCACCTTGCCGCCGGAAGATGTTGGAGCTGCCCTGCGGGTTGTGGTGCGAAGCAAGATTTCACTGGCAAACCTGCTGCCAGCCAAGCAACGCCCCATTATTGAACGCATTCCAGGAGTTGAGGCTGTCTCACCGTTTAGCTGGTTTGGTGGGGAATATAAAAACGAAGGCGGACTCACGTTTGCGCAGTTTGCCATGGATGCGAAACAGTTTCGCAAACTTTTTGGCGATTCGAAAATGCCGGAAGACCAATTCGAGGCGTTTGAAAACAACGTGCGCAGTTGTATTATTGGCAAGCTCACAGCCGATAAGTATCACCTGAAGATTGGGGACAAGATCACGTTGCCCAGCACCATTTATCCCGTCACTCTGGAATTTCAAATAGCAGGCATTTACGCGGGAAGCATCGATGACCGCAACATGTTCTTTCATCACAAGTATCTGGATGAAGCCACTGGCGATCTAGGCCAGGTGGGCATGTGGTGGGTAAAGGTGAAATCCGCGGAGGATATGCCGAAGGTCATCACGAACATTAACAATACCTTTATGAACACCTCCTCGGAGGTGAGAGCAGAGAGCGAACGGGCTTTTCAACTGAGTTTCATTTCCATGTGGGGCAACATCAAAATATTGGTGGGAGCCATCTGTACCGTGGTTGTCTTCTCGCTGATCCTGGTAAGTGCCAGCACCATGAGCATGGCAATTCGCGAGCGCTTTCGGGAACTCGCCGTGTTGAAGGCGCTGGGATTCCGCCGCCGCGAAATCTTCGCATTTATCCTGGCGGAAAGTTTTGGACTGGCAATGTTCGGCGCTTTGTTGGGTGCGGGAGGTGCCTACATGCTTTATACCTACGGGAGCATATCGAAGATGACCGGAGGCATCTTTATCACGTTTGAAGTAACGCCCAAGATCCTGGGAATGGCCGCCTGCGTAGCCGCAGGATTGGGAATTGTGGCGAGCATCATGCCATCCATCTCTGCCGCGCGCACTAGTGTTGTCGATGGCTTGAAAACCCTAGATTGAGCCATGGCCTTACCTATTACCTATAACATACGCAATGTGTTCGTGCGCTGGCGCGCCACCCTGGCCACGGTGGCCGGCATTGCGTTGGTGGTGGCGGTTTACATGGTGATGCAGACGATGGCCATCGGGTTGGAGAAATCGAGCCGGAACACTGGCGATCCCCGCAACATCATGATCGTCCGTAAAGGGTCCACTGCAGAGTCAAGCAGCCAGGTGACGCGGTCGCAATTAAAGGAATTCAATTATTTCCCGCAAATTGTCCGGGATGCCAAGGGACAGCCATTGATTTCAGCAGACGTGTTGGTGCTGGTCAGCCTGCCGCGCAGAGACGGGAGTGGAGAAGCCAACGTGTTATTGCGCGGCATCTCCCCTGCGGGAATAGAATTACGTCCACAGGTAACACTGGTGAATGGACGCTGGTTTACGCCAGGCAAGCGCGAGGTTGTCGTGGCGAAGAAGCTGGCGGCGCGGTTTGCGAACTTTGATATTGGAGGCAAGTTCAAGACCGGCGGCAAAGAGCTGACCGTGGTGGGGATGACGGATGGCGGGAATAGCGCGTTCGATTCAGAAATCTGGATGGATGCCGATGAATCCCGTTCCCTCTTCGATCGCGAAAATTATTCAAGTGTGCTGGTACGGGCAAGTGACGATGCTGCGGGAAAGGCGTTCATTCAACGAATCGAGTCGGACAAGCGATTACCATTGTTGGCGCTTGCGGAAGTGGAGTATTACGCCTCGCAAACCAAAACGGCCACACCCATCAAGTTTCTGGGAAAGTTTTTGGCCACCGCGATGTCCATTGGCGCCATCTTTGCCGCAATGAATACCATGTATGCGAGTGTGGGGGCACGGACGCGGGAAATTGGCACGTTGCGGGTTTTGGGGTATCGGCGCCGCGCGATTTTGATCAGTTTTCTGTTGGAAGGAGCGTTCCTATCCTTGCTGGGCGGAATTATTGGATGTTTGCTGGCAATACCTTTGCCGCTGCTTGGCTATTCCATCGGCACATTGAACTTCCAAACCTGGGGTGAAACCGTTTTTCAGTTCCAAATGACCCCGGAATTGTTTGTGCAAGGCCTGGTTTTCTCGGTGTTGGTTGGTTTGGTGGGAAGTTTATTTCCAGCCATCAAGGCAGCAAGGCTGCCAGTCATTGCGGCTTTGAAATCTATTTAGAGGGTAATGCTGTCACGTCGAAACCACACGGCACTTCGCATTTACCCCTTTTCTATTTGCCATAATAGCAGCAAACTAAGTCAGTTATAAATGAACTCAGACAAGATAAGAGAGTTACAGATTCCTCAAGCAGAGAAGCAACGGCCACAAGGCTCGTTGTTCGGCATTTTCCTGATCGTGATTTTGTTGACGGGCGTCGCAGTGTTCTTCGCCTGGCCGCGCGCCAAGGATAGCTCCAGATTGGTGGCCAATGGCCCCGGCAAACCTTCGACGAATTCGGTTGCGAAGGCATCCTCCTCACCCACACCGACCGCTCCAGCCACAGCGAATGCAACAACGGGCAGCAGTCCAGATACGATTTTGACCGTGAGTGGTTACATCATCAATCGCGAGCGCATTGAACTGAGTCCTCGGTATATGGGAACAGTGACTTGGATAGGGGTTAAGAAAGGCGATGCCGTGACGAATGGACAAATCGTCGTGACGCTCGACGATGCCGAGTACAAAGCCCGCGTGCATGAAGTTGAAGGAAGATTGGCGACTGCCAAAGCGAACGTGGACAAGGCGAAGTTAGATTACCAGCGCATCAAGCAACTCAATAAAACCCAGATTGAATCCCAGAAGGCGGAGGATGATGCGCGACTGCAGTTGGAATCAGCAGAAGCAACTTTAAAGGAAATTCAGGGGTCGTATGAACTGGCAAAGACTTACCTTGACTGGACGATCATCCGTTCACCGATCAATGGCGTCGTGCTGGAAAAACTGGTTCAGCCGAATGAACTCGTCGTGCCGCAAAGTTTTGGAGGCACACGCGGCCCGAGTACCGCGCTCATCGCCGTGGCTGACCCCAAGGACTTGCAAGTGGAAATCGATATTAATGAAGCCGACTTATCCAAGATTTATATGGGACAAAAATGCCGTGTGTCTCCCGAGGCGTACCAGGACAAGTCCTACGAGGGCTACGTGGCAGAAATTGCGCCCGAAGCAAATCGTCAAAAAGGAACGCTGCAGATCAAGGTGCAGATCAAAGATCCGGACAAGTATCTGACACCAGAGTTGAGCGCCAAAGTGGATTTTTTAGGCAAACAGAAATCGTAAGAGTTGTTTTAAGTCGATGAAATTGAACCATGGTTTGCATCTCGCCTACTGCACGAACATTCATCGTGGTGAGAACTGGCAGGAAACTTTTGATTCGTTAAAAAAATACGCTCTTGCTGTGCGCCAGCAGGTCTGCCCAGACAAGCCTTATGCCATTGGACTTCGCCTGAGTAACACGGCAGCGCAGGAATTGAAGGAACCTGGCAGGTTGAGTGCGTTCAAGGGATGGTTGGAGGAGAATAACTGTTACGTTTTCACGATTAATGGATTTCCTTTCGGCCGCTTTCATGGATCAAGGGTGAAGGAACAGGTTTATCGGCCGGACTGGACTTCGCGAGAGAGACTTGATTACACGAATTTGCTGTTCGAGATCATCGCCGAATTAGTTCCGGCAGGAGTCGAAGGGAGCGTCAGCACCTTGCCGGGCTCGTTTAAGGAGTTCATTACCAACCCGGAGCAGGAACGGGAAATTCGCAAGAACATCTGGGCTTGTGTTGAACATATTGCGGCATTAAGCAAACGGACTGGAAAGAAACTGCATTTGGGATTGGAACCGGAGCCGCTGGGTTATTTCGAGACGAGCGCCGAGAGTATTAAATTTTTTGATCAAATGCGGGCGGAGCATCCGAACGATCCGCGCCTGGACGAGCATTTAGGGATTAATTACGACACCTGCCATCTGGCGGTGGAGTTTGAGGAACCAAAAGATGCGATCGGCGCTTTGCAGAAGCATGGGATTAAAATCAGCAAGCTGCATCTCAGTTCCGCGTTGAAGGTGCGTCCGACAGCAGAGGTTCGGCAGACGCTGGCATCTTTCGCTGATGATATTTATCTGCATCAAGTGGTGGTCAGGACTGCGGGCGGTGAGCGGGTGATTTATAAGGATCTCTCCCCTGCCCTGGCGGGACGGACTGGAGAGGCCGATGAGTGGCGCATTCATTTCCATATTCCGCTGCACAGTCCGGGGACAAAACTTTATGAAAGCACGGCGGACCATGTCCTGGGAGTGCTGGACCTTTTGAAGGTAAATCCCAAGCTCTGTTCCCATTTGGAAATGGAGACCTATACCTGGGAAGTTTTGCCTTCGGAGCTGAAGAATCGCAGCGTGGTGGATCAACTCGTGGCTGAGTATCACTGGACTTTGGAGCAGTTGTCGGAAAGAGGCCTTGCGAACAAGGTTTGAAGATTCGGGAAACTCAGGGTATTAAGAGGCCGATGTTGATTACCGCTGTCATTAAGAAAGATGTGTCCATCTGAAAGCCGAGATGTCCTCCGCCCGTACATACTTAATTCTCGGTCGCACGTCGAACCTACCTACGGTCTGGTCCAATTGCCTTGCCGGATGGTGGTTGGGAGGCGGTGGAAACCTGAAAAAGCTGCCATGGTTATTCCTGGGGGCGACCCTGCTCTATCTCGGCGGTATGTATTTGAACGATGCGTTTGATGCTGAGTTTGATTCACGATTTCGACGCGAACGGCCAATTCCGTCCGGAGCGATACCCTTAAAACAAGTTTGGCAAATTGGCTTCGGAATGCTGGTAGTGGGAATCATTTGCCTGATGTTGCTGGGGAAAGTAACAGGTTTTCTCGCGATCGTGTTGACGCTTTGCATTCTTGCGTATGACGCGGTGCACAAACTGGTCACTTTTTCGCCCGTTCTGATGGCGAGTTGCCGGTTCTTTCTCTATCTCGTCGCTGCGTCTGTGGCGGTGAATGGTGTTACCGGTTGGTCGGTTTGGTGCGCCTTTGCGTTGGCGGGTTACATTGTTGGATTGAGTTACATTGCGCGCAAGGAAAGCACACGGGGAGCATTGCGTTATTGGCCCATTTTGTTTTTGGCATTGCCCATCGTCCTGGCGCTGCTCATGAACAAAGGACAGTATCAAACTCCTGCACTGTTATTTAGTGGCATACTTGGATTATGGGTCATGCGGTCGTTGCGATACACCCTCTGGAGTCCGGAAAGAAACATTGGTCGCACGGTGTCGGGACTGCTGGCAGGCATTGTTTGGGTGGATTTACTGGCGGTCGCTGATGTCGGTCGCCCGTTCGCGGGAGTTTTCATCCTGCTGTTTTTGGCAGCGTTATTATTTCAGCGTTACGTGCCGGCGACGTAGGAGAGCGAAACAAAGTATCCCGCTTCGGTCCCGATTCCATTATTCACCCGCCCAACCTGTGAATAATCTCTTCACCACCCCATGTTTTTCACGGTTCAGCTGAGGGTCCTGGTGGCAATAGACCATGACGCCATCGGCCGAACGATGGCCCAAGGTCATGGCCGTTTCGACGTAGTCAGGAGTGGTGGATCCCAGGGAGCTATGCTTGGTGGCATATACATCAAAAATTACAGGGTACGAATATCCGGTCATTTCCTTGATCTTGTTCACTTCAAACTCGACATTGTCAGGGTTCTTTAGATTGGCCCCGTGGGATTCGTCGCGGTAGGGAAAGAGAAGGCCATCAAGCAAAGGACAGTAATTGGTAACAAACTGGGGTGTAATTGCCTTGTAATAGCAGCAGGGAACGAAAGCGAGCTTCGGGTTCACCTTGCGGGCGGCAGTCAACATCTGGTTCACCTGAACTGGCGTATATACTTTAAGGTTATGAGTAAAATCATCGATGCTCCAGGCCACCAGATTCGTTTCACGCAGGCTTAGCTTTGCGAACTCGATGGCCCAGCGGTCATAATCAAGTTTGAAAGGTTCAGCATACAATTTGGCACGCGGTGGAGATTCCGAAGGAGGGACGATGGAGCCCCATACTTTAATCCCCTGCTTACGAGCGAGGGGGAGGAACAGTTGCAGGTCATCCCAATCATTGCTGCTTGTATGGATACAGAAGCTGTAAGTATTGGCATGGACATCGACCAATTCCTTGACCAGTTTTTCAACATCCACGCGGCCATCGGGCAAATGCGGCGCGCTACAGTAGGTGGCAAGCGTGCCGCGGAGTTGATCCTGACGATCAGCACGTTCCTGTTCGGGAGACTTGCTGAAGAATTTACAAGTAGCACAGCCGGACGCAAAAATTAGCAGAAGGCTGGCAGCAAGATTGCTAAAGAGTGCAAAGCGGCTTGAAGTGTTTGCTCGATGAATCACGCACCATGGAAGTCACAAACTCTCAGGAATTCAAGAACGGTTTTCCCAAGTTGAGTGCGGGCTCGTGGGGCTGGGGAACTGTCATTGAATAACATCGCCACCAGCGCTTTGGTCCTGGGGCTGAGGTGCGGCATTGTTGCCACCGCGAGTCCGTCCACCGCGAGTCCGTCCGCTTCGGGAGCGAGGATTGTTCCCGCCTGAAGTGGTATTATTGCCACCAGCATTGGGATCGACTGAGGCTTGATTTGGATCAGTTTGTCCGCCGTTTTGCTGGTTTGCAAGTTGGTCCAGCGTGGTTACGATCGCGCGGGCCATGCGTGGATCTTCTTGGAAGCCG
This sequence comes from Pedosphaera parvula Ellin514, assembly GCF_000172555.1. Classification (NCBI taxonomy): domain Bacteria; kingdom Pseudomonadati; phylum Verrucomicrobiota; class Pedosphaerae; order Pedosphaerales; family Pedosphaeraceae; genus Pedosphaera; species Pedosphaera parvula. The sequence goes on along the minus strand of NZ_ABOX02000031.1, from coordinate 26,775 downwards.
GGAGCGATTTCAGTCAGCAATTTTTGTCGTGCAATGATCTGCTGCGGGTCCGTAGGAGTATCGCTACTGGTGGGGCCAAAATTACCGCCCACGAGGCGCGCCACCGCAAAAGAACGCATGCGAGAATCGATATTCGTATTTCCAACTATATCCTTGAAAAGTTGGTTGGCCTGCGGATTCAAACCGGCGTAATTCAGCACGCGCGAAGCGATACTTGCCTTGTCCCATTGGTTGGTGAGGCGCGAGTCGTTGTAAGCCTGATATAAAGTGGGAACCGACTGCTCGTTATCCAGATATTTCAAAGCGGCGCGATTCAACTGACCGTTGGCTTTGATGAGGAGCGAAGCAGCGATGGCGGCAAAGGAGGTGTCCTTGTATTTCTCGAGCACACTAAAGAGATAATCTTCGGAGTTTTCATCGAGTTTGTCCGGGCTGGCGATGTCAGGAGGGTGAGTGAGAAGATCTTTCGCGGCTGTCAAAGCGAGGTCGCGATATTTGCCGGGAGCCATGGCATCCAAAATGTGGTCGAGATAAGCGACCTCTACGCCGCGACCTGTGGTGCCCAAAGCATCAGCCAAAACTTTTTCAGCGGCTTCTCCACCCACCAGCTTCAAGGCATCGAACAGCCCCATGCGGAGTGAAGGAGGGAATGTAAAATCCAGGGTCACGGAGCTGCGACGTCCACTGCCGTAGCGACTGCGACGATCGCTATTGTCGGTTTCAGTGGAGGAATAATTTACATCTTCGTTCTTGGCAAGAAACGCGCCAATCACAGGAACCGCTTCCTGACCGGTTTCGGCCAAACTGCCCAGGCAAAAAACGATTTCACGGAGCTTTTCGATTCGACCGGCACCGGAGCCAGGCTGGATCTTGATCAATCTATCCAGCCATTCCTGAGCGGAAACTTTCACCGGAGCAACGGGCGCGGCGGCGGCTTGCACGGTCACCTTTTCAATCCGACCAGCTTTGTTTTGTGCATCGGCCAACTGCTTGTCCAAACCATCCTTCTCGGATTGCCATTGAGCTTGTTGCGCTTTGAGTTGGAGGTCTTTTTGGTGGACGACATATCCGTAAGCGGCAGCAAAGCCGACTGCGGCCGCCAGGAGGACGGCAATAATAGTTTTCATAGTTCTGCTTTCTCGAAACTGGCAATGATGCACTTAAAGACCCTCAGGCCTCCAGGACCGTTACAGGGAATCTTTGATGGCCAAAGAAAATTTATTTGGTGACAGCAGCTTCCGACTTGGATTCCTTGCCGGGCATGGTCGCGGTGGAAGAGGAAATGGCTCGCAGCCGGGAAATGATGGGTGGGAGATGTTTCAGTAAATAATCGACTTCTTCGTTGGTATTATAAACACCGAGGCTGAAGCGGATGGAACCGCGTGCGCGGCTTGGGGTCAAACCCATTGCTGTCAACACATGGGAAGGATCGAGCGAACCGGTGGTACAGGCCGAACCACTGGAAACGCAAATGGAAGCCTGGTCGAGCATCAGGAGGATGGCTTCGGCTTCAACAGAATCAAAAGCGATGTTTGAAGTATTCGGCAGGCGTGAATCGAAACTGCCGTTGCGAACGGTATTCGGAATGGTGCTGAGAATGGTTTTCTCCATGCGATCACGCATGGCACGGACACGCGTATTCTCGTCATTCAATGTGGCCATGGCCAATTCGGCAGCGCGTCCGAAGGCAACGATGTTGGCAACGTTTTCCGTTCCGCCACGACGTCCCCGTTCCTGTCCCCCGCCGATGATATAAGGCTGATAACGGGCGCGTTTCTTCACGTAGAGCATGCCGATGCCTTTGGGCGCATGCAATTTGTGCGCGGACAGGGAGAGATAATCGACACCGAGGTCAGCAACATCTATCTTCAATTTCCCAGGAGTCTGGACGGCATCGGTGTGGCAAGGAACGCCTTTGCTGCGGCAGATGGCAGCGATTTCTTCGAGCGGGAAAATGACACCGGTTTCATTATTCGCCCACATGACGGAAACGATGGCGGTGTCGGGACGAATTGATTTTTCCAGCAGGTGGATATCGATAGAGCCATCGGATTCGACCGGCAGCAGAGTTATATCATAACCGCGCTTTTCGAGATAGGCGCAAAACTTGATATTGGCGGAGTGTTCCACTGCAGTGGTCACCACATGGCGTTTGCCTGGTTGAGAGACAAGCGCGCTATGAATGGCTGAATTATTACTTTCAGTGCCGCAACTGGTGAAAATCACTTCCCGCGGATCAGCGTTGATCAGGGCAGCAACTTTTTCCCGGGCGGACTCCACATGGCGGGCGACCTGTTTGCCGAATTGATAGGCACTGGAAGGGTTGCCCCAGAAATCGCGCAGGAACGGAATCATGGCCTCCACCACCTCCGGTGCGACCTGAGTGGTGGCATTATTGTCGAAATAATAAAACTTGCGCTGATCCATACCAAAAGGCGTTCGATTACATTGGACTATTTGTCTTTCTTAGTCTAGACACGACGGTTCAAAGAGCAAGATGGTTTTGGTCTTGCCATACAGAAATAAACGCCCAATTGGTTTAATACAACTCACGTAGCGTAAAGAGTCAACGTGAGCTGGTTAAAAACAGATTGACAACAGGCGCAAAGCTGTTAACCTAACTAACATTAGTATATAACTTATGATTACGGATCCAGCACCAGCAAAATTGTCCCGCAACGAAGGGCTTAAAGAAGCCTGTCCCACGTTGTCGGGAAATATTGGTGCAACCTTGGCGAACACGACGGTGGATCGCTTCTCGGATGACGATTACGAATTTTTAAAGTTCCACGGTATTTACCAGGGTGATGATCGCGACAAGCGCAAGGTGGCGAAGCATTACCAGTTTATGGTGCGTGGTCGCCTGCCCGGTGGTGTGGTGAGTCCGGATCATTATCTGATGTTTGATCGCCTCGCGATGCAGTATGGCAACCAGACGTTGCGCATCACTTCACGCCAGGGATTTCAATTTCACGGCGTCGTAAAGTCCAGCCTGGGGCCGTTGATGAAAGGGATCAACGAAGCGCTCGCCACGACAGTTGCCGCCTGCGGTGATGTGAATCGTAACGTGATGGCGCCAGCGACGCCAGCGACGAGCCGACTGGTTGAGCAGGTGTTGGAAGATGCGCGCAAGGTTTCGAATGCGTTGTTGCCGCATACGAAGGCGTACCATCAGATCTGGGTTGAAGGCAAGGAATTGACGTTGGAGGATGAGTCGAACAAGACATTCGTCGATCCGCTTTATGGCAAGACTTATTTGCCGCGCAAGTTTAAGACGGCGTTTGCCATTCCCCCATTGAACGATGTTGATATTTTCACGAACTGCGTCGGTTTTATTGCCATCGTGGAGAACGACAAGCTGGTGGGATACAATTTGATTGCTGGCGGTGGCTTGGGCATGAGCCACGGCAACGTGCAGACTTATCCCCGTCTGGCCGATGTCATTGGTTTCATCACTCCTGAAAAAGTTGTGGAAGCCGCAAAGGCAGTGCTCACGGTGCATCGCGATTTTGGTGATCGCACGAACCGCAAGCATGCGCGTTTGAAATACGTGCTCGAAGAAAAAGGTGTGGAGTGGTTCCGCAATGAGATTGAGCAGCGCCTTGGCTTCAAGCTGGAGACTGCGAAGGCTTATCAGTTTACCAAGCAGGGTGATCTGTTCGGCTGGCACGAGCAGTTTGATGGGAATCATTTCCTTGGTCTCTACGTTGAATCGGGTCGGGTGAAGGACACCGACAAGTTTCAGTTGATGACCGCGCTGCGTAAGATCGTGGAGCAATTCCGCACGGAAGTTCGCCTGACACCTTCGCAGAATATTATTTTGGCGAATGTGAAGCCGGCGGATCGCGAGCCGATCACCAAGATCCTGGCGCAGCATGGGATTCCGGTGGAGAATCAGGCCAGCATCATTCGTCAAGCTTCGATGGCCTGCCCTGCGTTGCCGACCTGCGGTCTGGCATTGGCCGAATCCGAGCGCGTATTGCCTGACATCCTTGGTCGCATTGAGGGATTGCTTGCTGAAGTGGGATTGCAGGATGAAGAGATTATCATTCGCATGACTGGTTGTCCCAATGGTTGCGCCCGCTCGATGATGTCGGAAATCGGCCTGGTAGGTCGCGCGCCGAATAAGTATCAACTTTATCTGGGTGGTAACCGGTCGAGCACACGTCTCAACCGGCTTTACAAGGAAAACGTTAAAACCGATGACCTCACCAATGAGCTTCGTCCAGTGCTGGCTCGCTTCGCCCAGGAGCGGAACCCCGGCGAGCATTTTGGTGACTTCTGCGATCGGCTCTTGCTGAAAGATGGAGCGGGGCCCGCATCCGCCTAAATTACTTGCTTACACAACTCCCAAATACAGTCATTTTACCCAGCAGCGCGCGCATACCATTAAACACGGCGAATGTGCGCCTGCTGGATCAGCAGTTCAATACTTTACCAACCGAAGAAGTGTTGACGTGGGCTTGGGAGAAGTTTGGAAAACGGGCGGCGATCGGCACCAGTTTCCAAGGTGCGGGTTTGGTAATGATGCACCTGGCGAAGCAGAGCGGCATTCAATTCCCCGTGTTTACGCTTGATACCGGGCTGCTCTTTCCAGAAACGCTGGCGCTTAAAAAGCGGCTCGAAGATTTCTTTGGATTTGGCATTGAGTCGCTGGTTCCAGATCTGACGCTTGAACAGCAAGCCGAGGCGCAAGGCCCCGAACTGTGGAAGCGCGAACCGGACCTTTGCTGCACGATGCGCAAAGTGCTGCCATTGCGGAGCAAGCTGGCGGACCTGGATTGTTGGATTACCGGATTGCGCCGTCAGCAATCGGATACCCGCTCGAGCATTGGTATCATCGAACTGTACGCTTTTGATGAAACGGCGGGACGAGACATCGTTAAGTTGAATCCGATGGCGAACTGGTCGCGTGAGGCAGTTTGGAATTATATCAAGGAACATAAGATTCCTTATAATCCGCTGCAGGATCAGGGTTATCGTTCCATTGGCTGCCAGCCCTGCACGAATAAAACTGCGAGCGGCGAGAATGAGCGGGCGGGACGCTGGACCGGATTCAACAAGGTGGAATGCGGGATTCACACCTTTCTGCCGAAGAAGGTGGACTTTCAGATTTAAGCAGGGAATCGGATTTTCAAATTATCAGCCATATTACATCACTGATCATTTCATGGACTATCTAAGCAAACTGGAGAACCAGAGCATTTACATTATACGCGAGGCGTTTAATAAATTCGAGAACATGGCGATGCTGTGGAGTATTGGCAAGGATTCAACTGTGTTGCTCTGGCTGGCGCGCAAAGCGTTTTTAGGGCACGTCCCCTTCCCACTCGTGCATGTCGACACCACCTATAAGATTGGGTCCATGATCGAGTATCGCGACAAGCTCGTGAAGGATTGGAATTTGCAATTGATCGTGGGCAAGAATGAGGAAGTTCTCAAGAGTGGCGTTACTTTTCCGAACGGCAAGGCGACACGTGTGGAATGCTGCGGCACTTTGAAGAAGGACGGCTTGAAGCAGGTGTTGGACAAGCATCATTTCACCGGTGTGATTGTCGGTGTGCGGCGTGATGAAGAGCCAACTCGCGCGAAGGAACGGTATTTCAGTCCGCGTGACAAGAACATGGAGTGGAACGTCGAAGACCAACCGCCGGAGTTGTGGGATCAGTTCAAGACGGATTTTGAAAAAGGCACGCACATCCGCATTCATCCCCTGCTCCATTGGACGGAGTTGAACATTTGGGAGTATATCGAGCGCGAGAATATTCCGGTTATCCCGCTGTATTTTGCAAATGAGCGCGGTGAACGATATCGCAGTTTGGGCTGCGCACCTTGCACGTTCCCCATTAAGTCGAGCGCCAAGAGCGTGCACGATATCATCGAGGAATTGCGTCGCACGAAGACTTCGGAACGTTCGGGTCGGGCTCAAGACAAGGAGAGCGAGGACGCTTTCGAAAAACTGCGTCGTGACGGGTACATGTAATTTCACCACGGCGACGCGGAGATAAGAATTTTTTTGGACAACCCTGATTAATTCCCTATGGCAACCCTGGTTACTTCGGCAAACTTTGAAAGTGAGGTTCTCAAGCACTCCGGACGGGTGCTCGTGGATTTCTACACAGATTCCTGCAGTCCTTGCCGTTACATGAATCCGATCATCGACGAACTGGCCATGGACCGCCCGAACTTAAAGATCGTTAAAATTGATGCCGCCGAGGATGCAGAGCTGGGTGCGCAGTTCCGGGTAATGGGTGTGCCAACCTTCCTCCTTTTTGATAATGGCCAAGTGCAAAAGCAAATCACCGGCAGCCGCTCCAAAAAGGAGTTCGCCGCCTGGTTGGATACCTGAGATGTCAATGCTATCTACCCCCTTCATGAATTCGACTTCAACACCCACTGAGCAGTTGAAAATTGTCATCGTCGGTCACGTGGACCATGGAAAGTCGACCTTCGTTGGCCGGCTGTTTCACGACACTGGCTCGCTGCCGGAAGGCAAGCTTGAGCAATTGCAGAAGATTGCCGAACGGCGCGGTGTGCCGTTTGAGTGGGCGAACCTGATGGACGCGTTGCAATCCGAGCGCGACCAGAATATCACGATCGATACGGCGCAGATTTGGTTTCAGACCAAGAAGCGGCAGTATGTGATCATTGATGCGCCAGGCCATAAGGAATTTTTGAAAAACATGATCACCGGTGCGGCGAATGCTGAGGCGGCACTGTTGTTGATTGATGCGAACGAAGGCATTCAGGAGCAATCGCGCCGGCATGGTTATTTGTTGAATCTGCTGGGGATTCGGCAGATTGCCGTGCTGGTGAACAAGATGGATCTGCAGGGGTATTCGCAGGAACGATTTAATCAGATCGAAAAGGATTATCGCGCGTTCCTGAAGACCATTGGCGTGGAGCCGAAGCTGTTCATCCCGATTGCTGCGAAGCATGGCGATAACATTGCTTCGAAGAGTGCGAACATGACCTGGTGGCAAGGGGCGACGGTTTTGGAGGCACTGGATCAATTCAAGGTTTCCGATTTGCCGGATAATCAGCCGTTGCGATTCCCGATTCAGGATGTTTATCGCTTTGATGACCGCCGCATTCTGGCGGGGCGCATCGAGGCAGGTTCGGTTAAAGTTGGGGATAAATTGCTTTTCAGCCCCAGCAACAAGGTGAGCACGGTTAAAACGATCGAGCGTTGGAATGCACCGGTAAGCGAGAGTGCAAACGCGGGTGAATCGATTGGTATTACACTGACCGAGCAGATTTTCGTGGAGCGTGGAGCCGTGGCTGCATTGGAGACCGCCCCACCCTATGAGTTGAACCGCTTTAAGGCACGTTTATTTTGGCTGGGACGGCAACCCTTTAAGCAGGGCAAGATTTATAAGCTAAAGCTGGCAACGCAGGAAGCGGATTGCGAAATTGAGTCGATCGAGAAAATCATTGATGCGTCAACCCTCGAGACTATTTCCCGCGAAGGGGAGAAGCCTTACGTTGGTCGTCACGAAGTGGCGGAACTGACGATTCGCACCAAGCGTGCGGTTGCTTTCGATAAGCACATTGAAATCGTTCCCACAGGGCGGTTTGTCATCGTGGATGGTTTTGAAGTTTCAGGCGGCGGCATTGTGGCTGAGGACAATTATCCAAAGCGCACCTCGGACAGTCTCCAGAAGAGTAACAACATTTTTTGGAGCAAGGGCAAAGTCACTGCGAAACAACGCGCATTGGTGAATGGCCACTCCGGTTGTGTGTTATGGCTGACAGGGCTTTCCGGGGCTGGAAAGTCGAGCATAGCGAACGAATTGGAGCGCGAATTGTTCAACATAGGCAAGCATGCGTATGTGCTGGATGGTGATAACATCCGTCACGGACTGGGCTCGGACCTGGGCTTCTCTCCGGAAGACCGCAAAGAAAACATTCGCCGCGTGGGCGAAGTTGCGAAGTTGATGGCCGATGCGGGCATTATTTGCATCACGGCGTTTATCTCGCCTTATCGGGCGGACCGCGACCTCGTGCGCAAAATGCTGGAAGGAAGTGATAACCAATTTGTGGAAGTTTACGTGAATGCTCCGGTCGAGATTTGCGAGCAGCGGGATCCCAAGGGACTTTATGCGAAGGCACGTGCGAATGAGATCAAGGAATTCACCGGCATCTCGGCTCCATACGAAGCCCCATTGAGAGCGGAACTTGAATTGCAAACCAGCAAGCTCACGGTGGCGGAATCGGTGGCGAAGGTGCTGGATTTCCTGAACGTGCAGGACGAGGGAACAACGGTTTCGATTTAATTCCCCACGGTTTAAGGTTGTCGGAAGCCCTGCTTGAAAATGGCAGGGCTTCTTTTTATGCTCCTATCAGGTCGGGCAGCATTTTCGTGGGCGTTGTCCAATGCCTTGCACGGCAAGCCGAGCATTGGTTTGATTTCAAATATCAATGCCCCCATCAACTGCCAATCCAGATGAAATGCCGGAGATCAAGACGCTGCGCCGCCTCACCAAATCCCTGGCAATGCTGGATGCCATCATCTGTCCGGAATGGGAATTCCGGTATTATAGTTACAAACAGAACTGGGGAACGGACGAGGAGATGGCCTCGATGCGCGATGGATCTGGAGACGAATGGTTCATTTTGTTTGCCCTCCACGGAGCAGCGCTCAAAGGCTTTGCTCACGAGTCGGCTCTAGCGGCGGACAAATCATTTCCATCGCAAATCCAGAAAAGCGTTCCTGCTGAATTCACATCATTTTTGCATCAAGCAGCATTCAGCATGCAGAAAGCGACATTCTGTCTCTGGCGCAAAAATGAGGAAGCTATCTGGAACATTGTCATGCCAAACGAGGGTATTGATTGGTTGGAAAGCGATGGCTCTGGAGAAATGCTCTCCATTCTGGATGGAAACCCCGAGACATACCAAACTTGGGCTGAGAGCTATTATGAGCAAGCTGTTTCGCTGGTGGCAGTAAAGGCTATTTACGACCACCAAACGCTTACTTCGGATTTAGTTGCGTTGCTAAATCCTGAAATTGCGCTTTCGGATATCAAAGCGGACGTGGGAGAAATTGGGTATCCTGATTCAGATAAGTCTATCAAGCAATCAGGTGTCCACTGAAGGAAATCGTTGTCGGAGGGTGGCGATGAAGGTGCGGTCAGCTTTTGAAGAAAACATTTCCAGAGGGGAATAGCCGCGTTTCCATGCCAGCCGGAAAGTGATGACCAACGCGACCATTGTGATGAGCATGTTGGGCCAGGCATTGAGAGCCCATTGACCGGACCAGGTCCATTGCCAGGCGTTGGAGAAAGGCAGCAAATAAGGAATGGGCCATTGGTGAAGGTCGGGACCACGCGCGCCGACGAGGTCGCAGAGGAGATGGAGGTGGAAGCTGAGGCAGGTAAGCATGGCGGCTTTCCACTTTTGAGTGGCGAGGAAAACTGCAACCAGAACCACGAGGAAGCAAAAACCGATATTGTGGCCGAGGACATGGTGATAATCCGACCACCAGGTGAGTGGTTTGGGCGAATGATGGGTAAGGATTTCAGCGACGATACCGACGCCATCCAGGTCTGGAATGATTCCGGCGATGGTTACGATGGCGCGGTCGCGACGATTTAGATCGGTGGCGTTCGCAGTAACCCATCCGATCAGGAAATGTGTGACGGGACTCATGGTTTAATCGACAAATTTATGGGACAGCAACATTTAACTTACACCGCAGATTTGCTTTGGTTGCAGCAGAATCGGAGATGAGTCGTGTTGCAAACAGCCTCGCCTGATCAACGCCCCAGCTGGACGCCATCTTCAAGGATAGTTTTGCCTTTTTGCCAGCGCCAGCGTTCATACTGGCAGTTATCACCGATCAGCCTGGGGGTTTGAGTCATGAGTTAACTCGCGGTGCGGTGGGATGTTAGCAAGTCTTCTGAGCGGGAAAAAACCTTATAGGGCGCAAACCTGCTCGCAAAGTTAAGGGTTCGGAGGTATGATCAAAGAATTCCTCGAATCCTTATGAGGATTTAAATCATGAAAAAACATGTGGAATGCCCGCCCGGGGTGCGTCAGCACCATGAACAGATGCTCAGACTCGTCGCCAAGAGTTTTTACAACGAGCTGATTAATTACGGGGTCAACGAGACCGAGATTTTAAGCGTGGCCGGGCACTTGCTGGACAACGTGATCCAGAAGAGCGCGCCAAGCACGAAGCAGGCGGATTATTATAACAGCCATTTCACGCTCAAGAATGTGCAGGATGAATGGTTGACGGCCAGTCGGTTGAGTGTGCAGGAGGTGAGCATTGCGCCAATGGGGCTGGAGGCGATTCCACAGATTTTGAGCTGGTTGCAAGCGCCGGACATTCAGCAGAGTTTTTATCCCAAGTTTCCTGAATCGGAGAAGGAGTTGATTCAGTATTTTCAAAATCCGAATCGCGAATATTTTTCCATTCTCTACAAGAATGAGCTGGCAGGCATCATGGGGGCGGAAAATATCGACGGCGATGCGCTGAAGCTGGAGATGCGCAAGCTGGTGGGTGATGCGAGAATGCATGGCAAGGGGATTGGCAAAAGGGCGACGTTTCTGTTCCTGTACAATGTATTTGAGATCAGGAAATTTCAGAAGGTTTACCTGCACTCGCTGGATATCAACATCCGGAATATCAATTTGAACGGGAAGTTTGGGTTCGAGTTGGAGGGAGTTTTTCTGGAGGATGCGATGGTGGCCAATCGGAAGCGCGATGTGGTACGAATGGCGTTGACGGGGCAGCGGTGGTTGCAGATTTTTGCGTGAGTAGTCGCCGGTAGTTCCCCACCAAGCCACGGAGAAAAAGACTGCTGGCCACGAGAAGACACAAGAATCACAGAAAAAGGCAGAAATTCTTCAGATCAAACCCAATCTACAGGCCAAGAATCTCCCGGGTAAGTTCGTCAATTTCTGCCCGTCTCGTTTCAATGGAAAGTTGCTCGATGCGCAGCAACTCGGTGCGAAGATGTCGCTCATTGGTTGTTGATGGTTCAGGCAATTCCGGGCAACGCAATGCCTCGACATCTTTTGGTTCGAGCTTGTTGAGTCCGTCGCCGTAAAAGCGATTCACCTGCTTGAAAGCTTCTGCGCCCCAGGAACTGTTGAGATAAAGTGTTAACAGTGGGGCGAGCTTTTCGCAGCCACGTTTTGCATAAAGGCCATGAAAACAGCTCAGATTCCTGGCACCCGAGGTGTTCAAAATGTATTTCACGCGCTCACGCGAAAACACGGCGACCCAGATATCGGCTGCGGCTCGATTTTCAGGCAGATACCAAACAGGCCGATGACTTGGGAGATGGCGCGCAGGAATCTGCAAGTTTTCCCCTTTTTGAAGGTAAGCAGTAAGCGCAGGTCCGTTTTCTCGAGGGTTCAAGAGGTAGCAACGACGGTCCGAGGTGGCGAGTTGGGTGAATTTTTGGGATGAAAAAATCAGACCCGAAGCATCCGTTGCCTTGGTGATGCACGGCTCAACGTGCACGAGGGTAAGGCCATGGGTGCGCAAAGCAGAGTTGTTCAAACAGAAAAAATCGTTCGCACCGGTGGCAATTCCACGGCGGCAGGTAAAAAAGTCTCCGACGGTGCGCGGGAACTTGGCGCCGACACTTGTACCGGTGCCATGCAAAAGAAAATTCAGCCACTTTTCCCGCGGATTCAAATTCGCCAACTCAATAACCTTGTCACTTCGATTGGAGGCGGACTTCAAGAGTTGTTGCGAGAGGAAGCTTTCGGCATTTTCCAGGGAATCAGCCTTGGTCAGCAGTGAGCGCGAGGTTTTCGAATGTTTCTTTTCCAGAAATACAATCGCACTCGTGGTGAGAGCATCGGGAAACAGGTTCAAGCCTGGCTCAAAAACAATGATTCCGGGAGGACGGATTACCTCGATCAGATGTTGCTTTATTTCTTCTCCGAAATTCGCGTTAAGAAACTCGGCCGGGAGCAGCACAGCGGCACGGCCCTGGGGAGCCAGATCCTCCCAGATTTTGAGGAGGAATAGCGCGTAAAGATTCGTCAACCGATCCAAGCGTGTGCCAAAACATTGTTCAAAACTGCGCCAAACATCTTCGGAATAATCCAATCGATGCGCCTTCACGTATGGTGGGTTGGCAATGATGCCGGGAAACTGGCCGGTCTTCGTCATCAAATAATCCGCAAAGATTAATTTTGTGCCAGAAGGTGCAGAATTCTTTGCCTGATTCAATGTCTGCTGGTCGCGTTCCACTCCGATCAGGCTGACCTGCTGATCAAAGCGCCGGCATTCATGCAGCAAACCGCCCAGGCCTGCGGCCGGATCGAGAACGGCTTCGGGCTTTTTCGACATAACCCACCGAGCCATTAATTCTGCAATGGCCTGCGGGGTGGCAACCTGACCAAAGGATTTTGTTTCCCCATTCCAACCGGCGGCCTGCGTATGCGGATTCACCTTTCCGGTGGCGATTACCATCTTGTCTGGATGGTAGTAAACAGGGAGAAAGGATTTACTGCCACGCACTTTCATTTCGAAAAAGGATTAGGGCAGTTTAACCACGTGTCAATAAATCTTGAGGAAATTAAGGTCGCGGAGAAGTTTGATTTGTGAATTTCAAGTTTAAACAGGACTGGACCAGACTTAGATTTGTTCCTCGACCTTGGATGCGATGAACGTCAGGCGACCGAGGAGGCGTTGATACAGGGGTAGAAGCCGGTTGAGATGGCAGTTGCAGTTGTTAAAGAGGGCTTCGAGTTTTTGGGTGGCGGGGATGTCGCTACGCGCGAATTCGGCGAGGGTGATTTCTTCGCGGGCGTGCGGGAAAGGATAGGGCAATCCTTCAAGTTGAACGCGGATGGCCTTGATAAATGATTCGAGTTGGGGACTCAGATGGGAAATTCTTTGCTCCACGCGTTCTTTACGTTTGGAATCGCGGCGCATCTCCAGCATCGCTGTGAGAGCTTCGAAGCCGCGGCGGAGTTCCTGCAACTGTTCAAAAGCGCGGCCAAGGCTGCTGAAAATCGGACTGAGTTGAGCGGCTTCCGCCTTCAATGCATCGGCCTCAGTTATTTTGGAGGCAATGTCAGGATGGTTCAACAGCGCGAGGGCGGATGAGAGACGGGTTTGAGCGTGTTGTTCGAAAGCGGAGATGGCGGGAAGCAGGTTTTGCATCGTAGCCAGAGCCTTTTCGCCAGCCTGCTGATTGGACTGATTGACGGCATTGAGGCCGCGTTGGTAAAGGGCTTCAGCCTCTTCGTATTGCTTCAAAGCGGCGGCAACATCCTTCTGCGATGAAGCCATGGCGGCACGGGCTTTGTTAATGTTTTCAATGAGATTGGCGACGGGGACGGTGGAGAATTCTTCGGAAAGAAAAATGGGGCGATAGGCCAGGTGCAGGTTGAAGAAGAAGGCGGTCAGAGAGCGGTGGCCTTCCGCTTGTGATTGGCCATCCTTGATCGAGAGATCCTGGGCAACGAGATTGTGCTCGGTGATTTTGAGCTCGAGGTCATCCTGATAATAAAAACGGGTGACCGTCTTGCTCAGACCGGCGAAGTCACTGAACAGATCGGCGGCTGGAGCATCGCAGTGGAACACTCCCGCCTGCTGGAGCGCCTGGGCGGCGCGAATGCGGTCGGCATCGCACGGGTGAGTATCGAAGATGCGGGTTTTTCGCTTGCCCTTCGCTTCGTCGATTTTTTGTTTCACGTCGGGCGGGAGATTATGGACGGAGAGACTGATGAAGAGCGGGAGGTTTTCCGGCAGGCGGCGGTTGCGCCAGCTTTCGCGCATTTGGTGATAAGCCCAACTCGAACCAGCGGAGAGATTATGCAGTTTGGCGCTAGTTTGGGCGAAGACCTGGCTGCCGACGACCTTGGCTTCGTAACTGTCCGCGTCGTATTCCATCTGGCGGAGCATGAAGCAACTCAAACCGTGGCCTACATGCATCAGAACCCAGAGAATTCTTCGACTCAACCAAATGCAAAGGCGGGTGAGATGGAGGAAGATGCCAATGCGTATAGGAATGCTGGAAGCGATTTGGGCGAGTTTGAGATCCCATTCATCCCGTTCATAAACGACGCGGCCGAACCAATTGTTGATGGTGCGGATGATGAAGGTCAAGCGCATGCCGGCGCCTTGGGCAAAGTGGCCAAACTCGTGAGCGAGCACGCCGCCAAGTTCCTCCATGGTCATGGCCTGAACCAGGGGCAGGCCGATGGTGAGCGTGAGGTCGTTGCCAGCGAGACTGAGGAGGCCGCGACGGAAGCTGGCGGAAGCATTGACCTGGCAATCGACATCGACACGGGATGGCAAAGGAGCTTTAACCGTCTCGCAGATTTTGGCGATGAAAGCAAAGAGGATGGGGTCGCTTTGCGGGGTCAGAGAATAGTTTGCTGGTCCCTTGCCGCGCCCGGCAAAGAACGGTTTGATCATGAAAAAAATGAGGGTTCCGGCTGCAAAGGCTGGCGTAAGATAGATGAGCATTTTGGTCAAATTGCCGCCAGATCCACTCATGAGAAATGTATTGTGTCTGATATGATACCATCCCCAGTAACCAGCCAGGCCAATGAGACCGATGTAGGCGGTGATAAGGAGCAGCATGCCGATGGCGACAACGATGAGGCCGATGGTGTAAGTGGCGGATACCCCGGTGGCCTCGATTCCGCCGGCAAATTCCGTCAATGGGAACGGTTCAGGTTTTCCGATGCTCGGAACTGGTACGTGCGTGTCAGGGTTAAGGACAGTCTCTGGGTTGCTCATTCCTGAATTATGGAAAGCAATTCGCGTGCCTTTCGGCGAATGGCGGGGAAGAAGGGGTGAGGATGGAGAATGGATAATAACTCGAGGCTATTTCACGAGTTGGCGGGCGGTGGCGAGGGTGTCGATTTCGGCGGGGGATTTGTCGGTGCGGATGCGGAGGATGCGGGGGAAGCGCATGGCGAGGCCGCTGTTGTGGCGGTTGCTGGGTTGGATGCGATCGAAGGCGATTTCTAGGACGGTGTCGGGTTCGACTTCGTGGAAGCGGCCGCGTTGGCGGATGACTTTGGCGAGGAAGTGTTCGGTGAGTTGGGCGATCTCGATGTCGGTGAGGCCGCTGTAGGCTTTGCCGATGGTTTTTAGTTCGTCGGTGTTTTCGTCACGGACGGCGAAGGTGTAATCGCTGAGGACGGATTTTCTTTTACCATGGCCGTATTCGGCGCCGACAACGACACAATCGAGGGTGGCGTAGGCCATTTTCAATTTCAACCAGGCGAGGCTGCGGCGTCCGGGCATGTAAAGGCTGGTGGGGTCCTTGACCATGAGGCCTTCGTTCTTGCGCTCGCGGGCTTGGTCGAAGGTGTTGGCGATTTCGTTGATGGAGTTGGCCTGGGTGATTTGGGCGAGGCGAAAGTTTTCGGGCAGCGACGGGAGGGATTCGAGTTTTTCGCGGCGTTGTTGCAGAGGATGGTTCACATAATTTTCGCCATTCAGCCAGAGGAGGTCGAAAGCGACGTATTTGATGGGGACTTCTTCCTGCATGAAGAGGTCGCCTTGTCGGCGGCCGAGACGTTTTTGGAGATCGGAAAATGGGAGGGCACGGTCGCCACGCATGGCGAGGATTTCGCCGTCGAGGATGAAATCGACGGGGAGGTGGCGGGCGGCATCGGCGAGGTCGAGGAAGGTGGTGGTGATGTCCTTGAAGTCGCGGGAATAGAGGGCGACGCGGTCATTCACCTTGTGGAGTTGGCAGCGGATGCCGTCGTATTTGTCTTCGAGCCAGACTGGGACGGGGCCGCCGTCCCCTGCTCCGCTGCGCTCATGGTGGGCGCTTTGGATGCGGTCCCAGACGGTGGTGGGTGATTCTTCGGGCGAGGCGAGCATGGATTTGACGGGGCGGAAGGGTTGGATGCCGATGTTGGCGAGTTCGTTCCGTTTGGCGAGGCGGGCGGTTTCGCCGATGTCGCCGAGGAGCAAGTTGGCTTGTCTCACCTGCTCTGCCGGAAGGTCGAAAGCGCGGGCGATGGCTTCTTCGACGAGGCCTTCCTTGAGGCCGATGCGGAGGTCGCTGGTGATGATTTTGATGAGATACTTGGCTTCGAGCGGGGTGCAGAGTTCCAAAGCGCGCAGGAGCAATGGGAGCTTGGCAAGTGAACCGGCGGCGGCCTGGAGTTGGTGAAAAAGTTCGTTGACGCGTTCGACGGTCAATGTGGGTGTGAGCGTGGCGGCGCGGGTCTGGAAGATTTCAAAGGCGGTTTCGCCGAGGTCGCTGTGCTTGAGATAAATCTGGTGGAAGGCTTCGGGTGTGAGGTCGTCGATTCCGCAAAGGGCGTTGCGGAGGGCGGCCCAGCCGACGTTGAGGGTTTTGTTTTGGCTGCTGGGGAATGGCTGGCCGGTGAGCCAGGTGGCGGTGATGGGGACGGCGCTTTCCTGCAGCAGGCGGAAGTATTCGGCGAGGATGCGGACTTTTTCGAGTTTGCGACTGTCGGCGGCGATGGTGGCGCAGGCTTGGGCGAAATCCTGGAATGAATGGCTGCCGTTGGAGTGGTTATTGTTGCCGTTGCCATTGTTGGTCGCGGCGGTGGTTTGGTTGTCGGCGGTGGATTTGGTTTTGGTGCGGGGTTTGGTAATTTTGTTTTTGAGTTCGGCGGCGAGGTCGAGGGTGAATTGTTCCTGTTGACTCAAAGCCTGGGCGTTGTAGCCGAGTTCGCGGAGGGTTTGGGCGAAATCGGCGGCGAATCCGTGCAGGGTGTAAACTTTTTTGGGGTTCACCCGTTTGACCATTTCGATGAGGTCGGGGAAATCGGCGTGGTCGCTGATGGGAAAGGCGGCGTCGCATTGGTAGCGGTAGCGGCAGCCGGGATCGACGGCCCAGCCGGTGAGGATGGCGGTGCGGGTTTTGCCGAGTTTACGGAGCATGGCGGTGCCAGCGATGTGCGGCGGACAGATGAGGACTTTGCCGTGGGCCGTGGCGGCGTCGTAGAGTTCGTAGTCGGGAAAGGTTTGGCCGAAGTTTTTGTAAATCTCGGTGAGTTTGTGGACGGCGGCATGGAGCATGATGGGGAGTCCGGCCTGGCCGAGGCTGCGGAGGAGTTCCTGGCTTTTGCCAAGGGAATAGCCGTAGAGGACGGGGGTTTCGTCGTTGTCGATGGCTTGTTGGCAGAAACGGATGACGCCTTGCATGACTTCGTCGGTGGGCGGGAATTGATAGCTGGGCCGGCCGAAGGTGGTTTCCATGATGAGGATGTCGGCGGGGCGCGGTTCGCAGAGTTCGGCGGAGCGGCTGGGGCGGAGTTTGAAATCGCCGGTGTAAAGGAGCGATTGGCCTTCGGCTTCGACGAGGGACATGGCGCTGCCGAAGATGTGGCCGGCGGGGACGAGGGTGATTTGGTAGCCGGTGCCGTTGTATTCGTAGGTGGCGGGTTGGCCGAATTTCAGAATGTGTTCCTGTCGCGTGCCGCCGATGCGGGCGAACATGAATTTTGACGTTGGTTCGCTGAGGATGACTTCGCGATGGGGCGCGGTGTGGTCGGAATGGGCGTGGCTGATGAAGACGGTTTCGGCGGTTGTGATGGGGTCGTGGGCATCGAGCCAGAGGCCGAGTTTAGGGAGGTGGACGCTGTTGTTGATGAATTGGATGTCGAGGGCAGACACCTTGAAACGTAAGGCAAATTAGCAGATTTTCAAATTGTCTGATTGGGGGGGTTACGTATTGCGGGTTGTGAAAAAACCAACATTGCGGCATGCCGTGGACTTCAGCAAGAAATTCATCCGAAAGTATTGAGATATCGGGTTTCTTCAGGCCACTGCCGGCAAAGATAACAATTCGATTTCAAGTTGCTCGAACCAGCCTTGCTCGATCAGCGTTGCTTGCACCATTTTGGCATTAGCGGAGTAGGCAACTAATGCGAGACTGTTTTGACTACGACTACATGTAACGTAAAACAGTCTGCGCGTGCGGTCCACGGATGTTTCCTTGCCGTCTTGTTCATTCCTTATATCGCTTGAGCTCTTCTCTTTTGCTCCAAAAAGCTTTTCGAATCCGAAGAGAAATCCACCAGCACCTTCATCGTCCATGATTACAAGAACACGGGGGAATTCGAGACCTTTTACTCCTTGATGAGTCGCGAACCATGAATCGCCGAGCACGTAATCGGCGTACGGCTTAATCTGCTGAAAAGGGGTATCGAGAAAGGCCCGAACTGCCACTAGAGTTTTCGTGGCGCTCTCTTCTTCATCGGCTTCCTCGGTCTCGCTTGAGGTTGGTTCTGAAGCCGCCTTGTCAGATACAAATGGCAAAAGACTTTCTGGAATCGTGAAAAGTTTGGTGTCCGCGATAGAATTAAGGACGGCGAGAAAAGTGGGCTGCGCACCTCCGGTGAAAAGCGCCAAGAGCGCCTCGACGCCAGTCTTCGCGGCCTTCACTTGAGCAGCTTGGTTAGTCCCAATTTCGAACAGGGCTTCTCTACTAAGAAGTGGCGAGTTCTGGCGCATCAGCGCCGCCACTGCGAATTCATTCCCCTCGCGTTTTGCGGTCACCAAGGGCAAAACTATTTCGGAGAAAAAGCGCAGTAGTGGGAGTGAACCATCTCGAAGGCCAGTCTTGTAGTCAGCTACCCCGTCGAGTTGTCTGAACATTTCTGCGAATCCCAAGCGCTGGGCCGCCATGTGATGCTCAAGGGTTAAGACTTTCACACCGTCCAAGCGAAGCCATTCGTTGTCACCAGTTGTTGCCGCCATTCGTTTTCTGACCTGTTCCTCGCATTCGCTCTTGTTGACATCGAGGCTCGGCACGATGAAGAAGCGAACATGCCCCTCACTGGCCTCGGTGCGAGCTTTTTGTTGCTGGTCATCGATCGCAGCTGAAGAGCGGATTTTGTTGATCAGCTTTACCACCCGATGAGGGCAACGGTGATTTATCACCTTCGAGGGTTTCTTCCAGTCGGCTGGCAAGTTTCTTCCCAAATCCACCTTCCCATCGGAGTAAATTCGTTGCATAGTATCGCCAATTAATCCGAGGCAAAATGAGTTATCGTGTGCTGCTTGTACTGCGAAAAAAGCTTCCATAAGCAACTTGCTCGTGTCCTGACTTTCATCAATGAGCAAAACCGGAAACTTGCTGATGAGAAGTTCCTGCATCAGCGGCTTTGTTTTAAGGAAGGCCGCACCTATTTTGATAACTTCGGCGTGGTTAAGTGAGCCTCGAGTGCGATTTTCCCCGGTGGGACTGTACACAAATCCACTAAGGCCATCGAGAAGGTCGAGGCGCTTCTGAAGCGCGACAATTTTCTGTTCTCGGTCCGCAGCCGCTTTCGTTCCCGATCTCCCTTTTGTGTGCTCTTCTTGAATAGTCCTTATCTCTTCGGTGAGACTGACCTTCAGCCACTTCCTAATGTCTGTGTTAAATCCCTGAATCAGGTCCCAAACGAAGCTGTGGATGGTTTTTACGCAAATGAGTGGATCAAATTCAAGCCGACGAGTAATTTCATCGCAGGCCGCATTCGTGTAGGTAATCACGGCGATTTGTTGCCCACGCAAACGCATCCGAATTCCACTCCTTTCGCGCAGTCCTCTGATAGCCTTCACGAGAGAGCGAGTTTTGCCAGAACCTGCACCTGCAAACAAGAAGAAGCTCGTCGGTTTATCGAGATCGAGGCAACCATCTATCTCGACATCGGCATGATTGTCGATGGTTTCGTTCAGACTTTCTGTCTTTGTGATCATGCTAGGACAGTTGCTGGTGACAATGCTTCCTCAGTCGGCGCCACTGAGGCTGCCGGTGCTGATGTAGAGGTCTTCGCGGACTGCAAGACGAGTTGTTCATTCTCGCTGAGTTGGCACTCAAGCCATTCTAATCCGTTCTCTATGTATTTCGGGACCTTGACCTTCGCTAGGTCCTCCTTAATCAGTAGGAGGTCGAGAGCGAATTCCGCTTTACCTTTGGTCTTTCGAACAGCCTCAGAAATCTCCTTCGCCAGTTCCGTGATCACCGGCGGTGTATTCAAAATGGCCTTGAATCTTTCAACTAGATCTCCGCCTTCAATTACATTACCACCAGTGTTTCTAAACAGCTCTAAGTTTTCAAATGCAAGCGCGTCCTCAAATGTAGAGGGCAACGCCTCGGCGACCGTTGCCGTCGGCTCCAGTTGCACGGAGACGGGAATCTGATAAGCAACTCGAACTGAAAACTGTGGAAAGTCTGAGGTTTTCACCTTCGCCTTTTCGTCCAGCTCTATTAATTTATCGAACAACTTCTCTCGGGGATGCCACATCTTGAGAGTAGCATTGTTTGTGACTTGTCCGTCCCCCAGCATGGGAGGTATCGACTTATGATGTCCCCCAGCCTCGCCAGTATCAATGTCAGTAATAATCAGTGTTGTAAGACCGAGGTGTTCGATTAAGCTTTGCAATCGATGAGCGTGGCTGCCCCCGACTTGCATTACAGTCACATAGCTGCGGTGTAGCTTGGGGAAATGCTTCCGGATAAAGTGTGGCACCAGAATTCGCTCTGCGTCACCCTCCACCAAAATTGCACCATCGGCAAAAAATAGGTCGCAATGAACAGCCTGAATATATCGAGTGACAAATTTCTCTGTTTTGTCATTCGGACCAAACACCTCAGACAAGTTAATGACCGCTGATGTCGGCACTCCATCAGTTGGCGCAGCCAAACGACGAAAATAACGAAGACTTGAAAATGGGCATTCATGAGCGACATGGCTTGAATGCGTGCTCACTAAAAGCTGTGTTCGTAGCGTCGTTTTGTCTTCAAGATCAGGATGCGTTCGCAAAATGTCATATGCCTTCCGAACAAAGACCTGCTGCACTTGAGGGTGTAGATGTGCTTCAGGTTCTTCTACAATCACCAAGTGCAATGGCGCCAAGAGCGTTTTTTTCTCGGTCTGCAGCACCGACATTTTCGCAGCTTTACCTTTCCGCATCCAGGAATCTCGGAACGCCATCAACCGAAAAACAATCGAGATTAAGTTTTGGTAACCGAGCCCGTTGTATTCCTCTGGCAACCGGAGTTGAGAAGCCGAGGTATTACCCGCTTGAACGCCCAGTTCATACTGCAGCGCGGCGCTGTGATTGAGCCCATCAGTTGGTCGAAGCAATGTGGCAATCCTCAATTTCGGGTCGGCAATACCGGGATAGTTTAGTTCTTCCAATTCTTTAATTGCATCCGCGAAGCCGTCCATAAGCCGTGTATTAAAGGCATTTTCGGACTGTTCGATTGCTTCCAAGGCATCCAAGTCTTTGGCGTCAGGGAATCAGTGGGATCGAGATGCTTTTTGTAATAAGTCCTAAGTTGCTCTGAAAGTGCCTTTCGGCCTTCTACAACAGTCTCACCCTCGGCATCGGCGAATTGCCGGTCCTCTTCGCCCAGTCCTCGCTGCGCGGCGATTGCATGCACACGAATCAATCCGTCGAGCGGATTACCGTCGACGGAACCAATTCCTTTAGGCAAAGGCTGAGGCTTTGCAATACCATTCGACGGCTTCACGCAGGCGGCTGCGTCCAGGAGATATGCTTGCACCGTAAATCGAGCACGCAAACGGCGATCAAGGTAACTGCGCATGCTTTCGGGCCACAACCTAGGCTTCTTGTGGCGCCCCTCGACCACGTCTTTCGCCTTTTTGCGTTCCGCCAAAAAATCCCTGTGTAGGTCGTCGATCTTTTTGGGTTCAAATCGCAGGCGCACTCCTAAGGGTCCCCCTGCCCAGTCTAGCGTCGGTAGTAATCCGCGCACATAGTGGATTTCGCCTGCACCCACCTCTAGCCAGATGTCGAGAGATGGTAGCGCTAGCTCCCAATCTTTAAGCTCCGGAGCAGGAACGTTAGGTTTGTCGGCTTGCTCCTCCCATTTTGCGGCGATAGCTTCGATCAACGCCCAATTGGAGAGCGTGAAATCATTTGTGGAGAACTTTTGCGGTTCCACGAGAAACTGCCGCAATGCCACAGTAGCCGAAGTCTTACCGCTGTTGTTTGCACCAACTAGCAGCGTCGTCTTCTCACTAAAGTCAATTCTCACCGACTTTAGCTTCCGGAAATTCTGAATCTCGACGAATGTGATTTTCATAGAAACGACTGTAGGGCGATCAAATCTTCAGCAATGCATCTGGGCGAGAGTAATGAAGGAAATGTTGGAACTAAAAACACGACAGAAGCTCTTTGCGTTGCACGGGCTGACGTTGGCGCGAACGGCACGAAGACCGAGTTCAATCCGCGCCGGTTTCCATTTGGTGGGACCGTTAACCTTACCGTTGGTTTTGGGGGTGGAGTTTTTCGGGACGGTTTTGGACATCTATTGTGAGTCAGTTTGGTTCCTAAAATTTTGACCGTCTTGGATTTAAGCGATTGTAGGGGAATGGAATGGGGTTGCAAGGGAGTTTTGGGAATAGTTGAGAGACGGGGAGTTGAGAGTTTGTTGAATCGGATGGAAGGCAGGATGCTCGCTTGGGCTCGCGCGGCCACAGGCCGCAAAGTGTGGGTGGTGAGGGAAAACGTTTACCTGGGGCTCCGCGCTCTGCGCTTCTCCCCAGGCTGGTTTGGGGCGGGCCTTTGGCCCTCGCGGAGGGGAGGCGGCGGGGACAGCTGAGGGTTGAGAGTTTGTCGGATCGAAGGCAGGCTGCTCGCTTGGGCTCGCGGATCTCGCGGATCTCGCGGACAGGGCTGTCCCATCTGCGGCAGCTATTCCTCGTCAACAAGGCTGTTCCAAAAATTCTCCAGAGACATGCAAAGGTTGCTCAGGTTCTCTCCGAAAGTGCAGTCGGCTTTGTAGAGATAGACTAATTCGCGGCTCGGTGTGCAATCGACAAAAAAATAGTCGCCCCCAGAATCCACGGCGAATGGGAATAACTGTCTCGGGACAAGGTTACGCTTTAAAACCAAGGTCTTGTAACTATCAATAGCAGTCCCCCTGCCTTTGCTCGATTTCATGGGAAGCGTTTCACTGACGGTTGTATAATGGTCTTCCGTTCGCAACACATATGGAATCGGACTTCCCCCATTATTCTCCAGAAACAACTTTTTTAACGAATCGGGAAAACGTATTCCAAGTTCTGCTTCCAGACTTTGAATTTCAGCAAGAGACACTGGCGTATCCTGGTTTTCAAATAACATGATTTTACGTCTGGGTGGTTTTGTTGGATCGTTCGATAAGCTGGGAATCAGGCATGACGGCTAATCTTGCACAGTCCAACCGCACGCGGCGAGTTGCGCGTCGATTTTTTGGCGTGCGAGTTGTTCGGGCGTCATGATGGGACGTTAGGTCGGGTCCTTTTGGCTACAAGGATAGGTAAGTTGCGGGGGGATAGCAAGATGGGATTGAGGCGGAGGTTGAGAGTGGATAGACGGGGAGTTGAGAGTTTGTTGGATCGGATGGAAGGCAGGATGCTCGTCTGGGCTCGCGCCGACGGGGTCGGCAGTCAGTGTAGTTTAAAACGATGCAAACCCAAGGTAGCACCTAGACGGCAGGTGCAACCATTGGGCTGTAATACGAAACCCCTTTGGGGTTTTCAATGGGCAGCACGCTTCACCAATTAAAAGGAAAACGGTAGTTTTTTGAGTAATTCCTGGTAAGTGGTTGATGGTCAAAGAAAGATTGTTTAGGGGGTTGGACAGCGGATGTCCCACCCCCCTCTTATGATGGGAGCATGAAAATGAATTTCGAATGTCGAGTTTCGAGGTTCGAAGGCGAAAGAGCCAACGCCATAAATTTTTTGACAGGAGTCAAAATGAAAACAAAGAGGATTAAGTTTCTGGAAATTGAAATCGAAATGGAAGGGCTTTGGTGGATTGGATTGTTGCAGGAGCATGGCCGATTGCAAATCGGCGATACAGCAGGCTACAAGCCTGCGCTACTTGGCAAGCAGTCCGGACGGATCGGAAGCCAAGGGATTTTCGAATGACGGTTTTTGTTTTGCGAATGGAAAAGAACTTACAGATAGGAGCGGGTCGGAAATGTGGCAGGCAGCTGGAGAAGGCCAATTTTCAATTAATACGTGTACCCGGGTTCGGAAGGTATCGGAAGCCAACGGTAGGTATCGGAAGGTTGGGAAATTTCGGAGAGCGAGTTTCGAGGTTCGAATGGGAATCGTCTAACGCCATATAACGGCAAATAACGCCTTATAACGCCATATAACGGTAGAAATTTTTTATGAGAACTAGTGAAAACACAATATTAGAACTCGACGGAGTCTCGCTCCACCATCATTTGGAAACTGAAAGATTGAAGATCATGTCGAAAGGGTTTGGAGGGGAAGCGGCGGCTGGCGGCACCTACCGGCAGTTAACGGCAGTTCAAAATTAATTATGGATTGTCAGATTTTCAGATCGGGAAAACGGGAAAATGTCAGAATTCGACGGGAGTCTCATTCCACCGTTATTGGAACAAATTGGTATGGATTTTTGCGTGGAGGATGTCATTATTTTTTCATGGGTGAGAAAACTGTGAATGAGTTGCCGAGGGAGCTTCGGGGGTTGCACACGAAGGGGATGGATGCTTTGCAACGCGAGAATTTTGATTACGCGATTGCCTTGTTTTCCCAGATTTTGGACAGGGAGCCGACGAATTATGATTGTCGCAAGGCTTTGCGGATGGCGCAGTTAAGCAAGGTGAAGGGGGGCGGCGGGTTTTTCAAGAAGATGTTCAGCGGGGCGAGTGCGTCGCCGCAGGTGGCGCGAGCGCAGTTGGCGTTGCGGAATAATCCGTTCGAGGCGATTGGGATTGCGGAGCAAATTTTAAGCGCGGACCCGATGAATTCGTCGGCGCACAAGATTATTGCGGATGCGGCGTTGGCGAGTGGGATGCCGAAGACGGCGGTGATGTCGCTGGACTTGCTTGTCAAGGGGTCGCCGAAGGATAAGGAGTTGGTGATTGAGTTGTCGCATGCCCTGGCGGAGGCGGGTGAGCGGAGTCGCGCGGAGCAGGTGTTGGAGAATTTGCGGGCGGTTTATCCGAATGATAATGAGATTTTTGTGGCGCTGAAGAATGTGTCGGCGAATAAAACGATGGATGAAGGGGGTTATGGGGCGCTGGCGGATGGTGAGGGTTCGTACCGGGATGTGTTGCGGAATAAGGAGGAAGCGGTGTCGCTGGAACAGGAGAACCGGCATCAGCGGTCGGAGGATGTGACGGAGAAGTTGATCAGGGAGTATGAGACGCGGGTGAAGTTGGAGCCGAAGAATTTGAAGTTGATGCGGGACTTGGGCGATTTGTACGTGCAGCGGAATGAGTTTGATAAGGGGCTGGGTTGGTTTGCAAAAATCGTGGAGGTGGATGGGGGCGCGGATGCTTCGATGCAGCGGAAGATTGCGGAGACGAAGGTGAAGAAGTACGAGCATTCGTTGACGTTGCTGGATCCGAGTTCGCCGGAGTATGAGGAGAAGGCGGCGCAGATTCGGGAGGAGCAGCGGGCGTTTCGTTTGGCGGAGTGCAAGGAGCGGTCGGATCGGTATCCGACGGATTTGGGGATTCGCTTTGAGTTGGGGCAGCTTTATTATGATTCGGGGAAGATTGCGGAGGCGATCCAGGAGTTTCAGAAGGCGATCAATAATCCGAACAAGCGTATTCAGGCGATGACTTACCTGGCGAATTGTTTTGCGAAGCGGGGGATGAATGATATCGCGGCGCGGCGATTGCAGGAGGCGTTGAAGGAGAAGCTGGTGTTTGATGATGAGAAGAAGGATTTGGTTTATACGCTGGGGACGATCCTGGAGAAGATGGGGAAGCGTGAGGAGGCGATTGAGCAGTTCAAGGTGATTTACGAGATGGATATTGGTTATAAAGATGTGGCGGCGAAGGTGGATGCGTATTATGCGGGGCAGTGATTGAGGATGGCGACGGGAAAGCACAATTGGGCGCGAAGGATGCGAGGATGGATGATGGCCACAAAGAGGCACAAGAAGCACAAAAGTTTTTAACCGCGGATGGACTCAGATGAACGCGGATGGGGGCAACGGGACGGGGAAACGGGTTTACCGCGAAAGTCCTTCCGGACGGGCCAATACGCGAACGGGGAATTAAGTGGTCCAGTCGGCGCAGAGTAACTCTGCCTGTTCCAAGACGGTTTGGGTGGCTTTTTCTTGTTTGTCGGAAGGGTAGCGATGTCCAAAGAGGTGCAGACAGATCAGACAGCTTGTCGGGCGTCCGTTGTCAGCGGTCGGTTGTTAAAGAAAATGGGATGGGTGGCAGTTATCGGCAGTTAAATGGCCTACAAAATAATTTTTGGATGGTGAAATTTTTGGATGGCCGGGTTGGGTGGTTATTTGTTGCGTTGGAGGAGGTATTGGGCGAGGGCTTCGAGGGCGGTGGCCTGGCCGCGGAAGGTTTTGAGGGCGTCGAAGGCGCGGTTGGTGAGTTGGGTGGCGATTTTGCGGGATTTTTCGAGGCCGATGAGGGAGGGATAGGTGGCTTTCTGAGCCTTGGTGTCTTTGCCGGCGGTTTTGCCGAGTTGTTCGCTGGTTTGGGTGACGTCGAGGATGTCGTCGATGATTTGGAAGGCGAGGCCGACGTTGTAGCCGAAGTCGGTGAGGGCTTTGAGTTGGGCGGGGGTGCAGTTGGCGCTCATGCCGCCGAGTCGGACGGAGCAGCAGAGGAGTGCGGAGGTTTTGCGTTCGTGGATATACTTGAGTTGCGCGGTGGAGATGCGTTTGCCTTCGGCTTCGAGGTCGGCGACCTGGCCGGCGATGAGTTGGAGGGAGCCGGAGGCGCGGGCGATTTCGAGGACGAGATCCTTATGGGTGTAGCGGGGCCAGGATGGGCTGAGGGCGGCGATTTCGAAGGCCTGGGTGAGGAGGGCATCGCCAGCGAGAACGGCGATGCCTTCGCCGAA